>JAQCAO010000061.1 GCA_027731885.1 Actinomycetota bacterium
AAGAGCATCCATATCTTTCTCCGAAAGGGCAGGCACTGATACCGCAACGCCCGGCAGATTAATACCTTTATTGTTGCTAACTGCACCAGGCTCGATAACTTTGGTGATTACATCATTTCCCTTAACTTCAAGAACTTCTACAGTTACTTTTCCATCGTCGATGAGAATACGATCACCGGTTTTACAATCTCCTGGCAAGCCTTTATAGGTTGTTCCAACTCGATCTTTCGTTCCCTCAACTTCATCAGTCGTTATGGTAAAAATGTCACCTCGGATAAGTTCGTGTGGGCCTGCCTTGAATCGGGCCAATCGAATCTTGGGTCCCTGTAAGTCAATTAAAATTGCAACTGGAACGCCCGCCTCTTTGGCCGCGAGACGAACTTGATCATAACGTCTTTGATGTTCTGGATATCCCCCGTGTGAAAGATTTAAACGAGCCATGTTCATTCCAGCGCCAATTAGCTCGCGAACTTTGTCAGGTGAATCTACTGCTGGGCCCATTGTGCAGACAATTTTCGCGCGACGCATATGTCTACCTTATCTAATCGAAATCGTTCCCGGACGGTTAGTAGTGAAAAATTGCAGAGTAAATATCTTTAAGAGTTCTAGACCATCAAAGATCGATCAGTTGGTTCGATCGGCGCAGGAAGTTGAGTCTCACCCTCAAGGTATTTATCGACGCCTGCAGCTGCGCTGCGACCCTCGGCGATAGCCCAGACAATAAGTGATTGACCACGTCCGGCATCGCCAGCCACGAAGATACCCTCGACGCTACTCTGATAATTTTCATCACGCTTAATATTTCCGCGATCATCAAATTCGACTGCTAATTTTTTTACGAGGTGCCATTTCTCAGGACCGGTGAAGCCCATTGCCAAGAAGACGAAATCGGCAGGTAGCTCTTTTTCGGTGCCCGGAACTGGTTCGAACTTTCCATTGACGAATTTAGTTTCAACTATCTTCAACGCCTTAAGATTTCCGTTTCCATCTCCAACAAATTCTTCAGTGCTCACAGAGAAAACGCGATTATCTAACTCTTCGTGTGCAGATGAAACGCGATAGATCATTGGATAGGTTGGCCAAGGTTGTCCGCTGGGACGCTCTTCAGTCGGGCGTGGCATGATTTCTAACTGAGTGACGCTGGCTGCGCCTTGACGGATAGAAGTACCTAGGCAATCAGCGCCGGTATCTCCACCACCCAATATAACTACATGCTTTCCGGCAACGTTGATATCTGGGTTGGTTACTTCACCAAGGGCTTGCTTATTTCCCCAAGGTAGAAATTCCATCGCTTGATAAACGCCTCTATTTTCACGCCCTTTGATCGGCAGATCACGCCATTGGGTCGCGCCGACTGCGATAACAATTGCATCGTACTTTCTGCGCAGATCAGCGCCGGTTAATTCAACTCCGACATCTACACCAGGACGAAAACGGGTTCCCTCTTTCTCCATTTGATTTAGGCGGCGATCGAGAACGCTCTTCTCCATTTTAAATTCCGGAATTCCGTAGCGTAGCAGCCCACCAATTTTATCTGCGCGCTCGTAAACCGCGACGGTATGTCCAGCGCGAGTTAACTGTTGCGCAGCGGCGAGTCCTGCTGGACCAGAACCAATAACTGCAACGGTCTTACCTGTTAGGCGATCTGGTGGAGTTGGCTTTACATTTCCAGCACCAAAAGCCTCTTCGATTGTGCGCAACTCAACTTGTTTGATTGTCACCGCATCAGCGTTGATTCCAACGACGCAAGCAGTCTCGCATGGCGCAGGGCAGAGCCGCCCAGTGAATTCAGGAAAGTTATTGGTGGCGTGAAGACGAGCAATCGCCTCCTCTTTATCTCCGCGCCAAATCAAATCGTTCCATTCTGGAATTAGATTTCCGAGCGGGCAACCTTCGTGGCAGAACGGAATTCCACAATCCATGCAACGCCCGGCTTGTTTCTGCAGGTGCTCCATGCTCTGGGGTTCATAGACTTCATGCCAATCTTTAATGCGCACATCTACCGGTCGGCGCTTTGGCATTTCGCGTGGCGTAGTTAAAAATCCCTTTGGATCAGCCATTTGCTGCGACCTCCATTACATATTGATCAACTGGTAGACCATCTTTTGTAGCTCGTGCAATTGCAGCAAGCACCCGTGCATAATCGCGCGGCATAATCAATGAGATGCGATTAATCGCAGAGCTCCAATCCTTTAGAAGTTCGGCGGCGACTTTAGAGCCAGTTTCGGCGTGGAAGTTCGAGATTATCGATTTAAGAACTTCTCGTTGATCTTCCGGAACTGCCAAGATATCTACCATTTCGGTATTTACCTGCGCTGGATTTAAATCAAGGACGAAGGCGCGACCTCCTGACATACCTGCAGCAAAGTTGCGGCCTGTGCTGCCTAATATGACCACGGTTCCACCAGTCATATATTCGCAGCCATGATCTCCTACTCCTTCGACGACAGCAGTCGCGCCTGAGTTTCGAACACAGAATCTTTCTCCAACTAAGCCGCGAATAAATATCTCACCTGATGTCGCGCCATAGCCAATAACATTTCCGGCAATGACATTCTCGTGAGATGCAAACGTCGCGCGCTCATCTGGACGAACGACGACGCGTCCACCAGAAATTCCCTTGCCTACATAATCGTTGCTGTCACCATATAAACGAATTGCGATGCCGCGTGGAAGGAATGCGCCAAGGGATTGTCCGGCAGAACCGTGAAGTGTGACATCGATGGTTCCTGGAGTGAGTCCATCGGCTCCAAAGCGGCGAGTTACTTCAGCGCCTAACATTGTCCCTACAGTGCGATTTACATTTCTCACAGGTAGATCAATTCGCACTGGCTCTCTCTTATCTAGGGCCGCTGCCGAAAGTGTTATCAATTGGTTATCTAGCGCTGCAGCAAGGCCGTGATCTTGTTCAGTTGTGCGATGAAGTGGTGAGTCAACATCTGGACGAATCAATAGCGGCGCTAGATCAAGGCCGCTCGCCTTCCAGTAATTAACTGCGTCACGAGTATCAAGATATTCAACGTGGCCAATTGCTTCTTGCAGCGTGCGGAAGCCAAGTTTCGCCAAAATCTCGCGAACTTCTTCGGCGATATATTCAAAGAATGTTTCAACAAACTCTGGTTTGCCAGTAAAGCGTTTACGGAGCTCTGGGTTTTGAGTGGCAACACCAACGGGACAGGTATCTAAGTGGCAGACCCGCATCATTACACAACCCGAAACAACTAGCGGCGCTGTCGCAAATCCGTACTCCTCTGCGCCGAGTAGCGCAGCGATTACTACATCGCGACCAGTCTTTAATTGACCATCGGCTTGAACAACGATGCGATCGCGTAGCCCATTAAGTAGCAAGGTTTGCTGGGTCTCTGCCAAGCCAAGTTCCCACGGAGCGCCCGCATGCTTTAAAGATGTAAGTGGCGAAGCACCGGTGCCACCATCGTGGCCAGAGATTAAGACAACGTCTGCATGTGCTTTAGATACTCCAGCGGCAACGGTACCGACGCCGACTTCGGCAACTAGTTTGACGTGGATGCGCGCATTCTTATTTGCATTCTTTAAATCGTGAATTAGCTGCGCAAGATCTTCAATTGAGTAAATATCGTGATGCGGAGGAGGCGAGATCAATCCCACGCCAGGGGTTGAGTAGCGAACTTTGGCAATCCACGGATAAATTTTATTTCCAGGAAGCTGTCCCCCTTCGCCTGGTTTAGCACCTTGGGCAATTTTGATCTGAATATCATCAGCGTTAACTAGGTAATCACTAGTCACACCGAAGCGACCACTCGCAACTTGCTTAATAGCGCTTCGCTTTGAATCGCCATTGGCCATCGGCACTGATCTAGATGGATCCTCTCCGCCTTCACCAGTATTTGATTTTCCACCGAGTCGGTTCATGGCGATAGCTAAAGTTTCGTGCGCTTCTTGAGAGATTGAACCGTAAGACATTGCTCCAGTTGAGAACCGCTTTACGATCTCTGAGATTGGCTCCACTTCCTCTATCGAGATTGCGGGACGCTCTCCCTCCTTAAAGATGAATAAACCGCGTAGCGTCATTAACTCTTTACTTTGTCCATCGACTTTGCTGGTGTAGCGCTTAAAGATGTCGTAACGCTTTGAGCGAGTTGAGTGCTGGAGAGTAAATACTGTCTCTGGGTTAAATAAGTGCGGTTCGCCATCACGCCGCCATTGGTATTCGCCACCTATTGGCAAACGCTTGGTGCCGGGTATCTCTCCCCCGACTGGGTAGGCAATTAGATGTCGAGCAATGGTCTCCTCTGCAATGACATCAAGGCTAATTCCACCTAGACGTGAGGTAGGGCCAACGAAATATTCGTCAACAACCTCTTGAGATAGGCCTATCGCTTCAAAGACTTGTGCGCCAGTGTAAGAGGCAATTGTTGAAATACCCATCTTCGACATTACCTTTAAGACGCCTTTACCCAGGCTCTTTATTATATTTCGAACTGCTTTTTCAGGAGTTATCCCGGTGATTACCCCTTGCAGAACTAGATCTTCTGCAGACTCCATTGCGAGATATGGATTGACTGCAGCCGCGCCATAGCCAATTAGTAGAGCTACATGGTGCACTTCGCGAACATCGCCTGCTTCGACTACAAGTCCAACTTTGGTGCGAGTCTTCTCACGAATCAAGTGATGGTGAACTGCTGCTGTGAGCAACAGTGAAGGGATCGGCGTATCTTCTGCATCGCCGTTGCGATCTGAGAGAACAATAATGTGCGCACCTGCTGCGATGGCGCCAGAAACTTCGCGCTTGATCTCTTCTAAGCGCGTATGCAGAGTATTTCCATCACCAGTTACTGGAAAGAGTCCACGTACGACGTAACTCTCTAAACCTGGGTAATCCCCGTCGGCATTTACGTGAATAATCTTCGCGAGTTCATCGTTGTCGATTACTGGAAAAGGTAGCGAAATTTGACGGCAGGATTGCGGACCAGGATCAAGCAGATTGTGTTCGGGTCCAATCGAACCGCCCAAACTAGTGACTAACTCTTCGCGGATTGCATCTAGCGGTGGATTGGTAACCTGAGCAAAGAGTTGTGAGAAGTAATCAAAAAGTAAGCGTGGCTTTTCAGATAAGGCTGCGATCGGTGAGTCACTACCCATAGAACCAAGGGCTTCCATTCCATTTTTAGCCATCGGCGTCAATAAAATTCTTATCTCTTCTTCGGTATATCCAAAGGCTCGTTGGCGACGCACAACAGATGAATGCGGATAGACGATGTGCTCGCGCGAAGGCAGATCACTTAACTTCATCATTCCGGCTTGTAGCCACTGTCCATAAGGCGCGCTATCAGCTAGCTGATCTTTGATCTCATCATCTTCAATGATTCGACCTGCCTCTATATCAACTAAGAACATCTTGCCTGGCTGAAGTCGACCTTTGCGAACAATTTTCGCGGCAGGGAAATCTAATACTCCGACTTCAGAGGCAAGGATGACTAACCCGTCATCTGTCACCCAGAAACGTGATGGGCGAAGTCCGTTGCGATCTAAGACTGCGCCAACTTGGTGGCCATCGGTAAATGTCACACAAGCCGGACCATCCCACGGCTCCATTAGAGAAGCATGGAAGGCGTAAAAATCGCGACGCTTCTGCGACATTGTCGCGTGATTCTCCCAAGCTTCAGGAATCATCATTAAGACCGCGTGCGGTAGTGAGCGACCACCGAGATATAGCAATTCTAGAACTTCATCAAAGGATGCTGAGTCACTGCCGGACATTTCAACAATTGGAAATAATCGATCTAAGTCGCCCGGAAGTAGATCGCTTGCGAGAAGTGATTCACGCGCACGCATCCAGTTACGATTTCCTTTAACGGTATTAATCTCGCCGTTGTGAGCGATAAAGCGATATGGGTGCGCTAGCGGCCAGGATGGAAATGTGTTGGTAGAAAAACGGGAGTGGACTAGCGCTAAAGGCGATACAACGCGCTCATCACTTAGATCTGGAAAAAATTCTTCTAACTGTCCAGTAGTAAGCATTCCTTTATAGACGATGGTCTGTGAAGAAAGAGATGGGAAGTAAAGATCGAGCGCGTGTTCAGCGCGCTTACGTAAACAAAATGCTAAGCGATCAAGAGCGATACCTGATTCGCCATTTAAACCAGATATAAAGAGTTGTTCAAACTTTGGCATAACTGAGACTGCGGTCTTGCCTAGCGAATTTGAATTAATTGGCAATTCACGCCAACCTAAAACCTGTAAACCTTCTTCTGCAGCAATTTTTGCAATTTCAGCACGAACCTCAGCGCCCTGGGCGATAAAGGCGATGCCTGTCGCATAGGAATCAGCTGGTGGAAGTTGAAAGTTAACGACGGCGCGATAGAAAGCATCTGGAATACGAATTAAGATTCCTGCACCATCACCGCTATCGGGTTCGGCACCAGATGCGCCACGATGCTCCAAACTACGAAGAGCTGTCAGCGCTTGTGCAACGATCTCGTGTGTTGCTACTTTCTTAAGTGTGGCAACCATGGCAACGCCGCAAGCATCGTGCTCATTCGCAGGGTCGTAAAGACCAAGACGCGCTGGGTAATTAGATGGAAGGGCCATCTTCTTTGCACTCCTGTTGTCCACACTTGAAATTTCGTGAGGGACAACTCTGGCCCAAAAATTACCGGCGAATTACCACCGATGGAGCGAAAGGGTAGCAAGGTTTAGGGCAAATTGGCACGCCCAATAGGAAAGAGCGCTCTAGATCCCGCTCACATGTAGAAGACTTCCAATGACAGCCGTGATCGCCATTCCTATACAACCACCAAGGATCACCCGAATGGTTGGGGTCAGTATCTTTGAGCCCGCAATCTTGGCGCTGGTAATTCCAGTAAACATCAACCCAATCACGGTAAATCCAACAATGCTAAGAGCGACCGTTCCAGTCGTTGGAGCAAAAGCGCCGGCAAATGGAATTAAGCCACCTGAAGTAAATGCTGCAGCGGAGGCGATCGCCGCTTGGATGGGACGCGCCTTTGTATGTGGGTGTTGCCCTAGCTCATCTCGTAAATGAGCCTCTAGGGCATCGCGTGCATGCATTTGTGTTGCAACTTCAAGTGCCAGTTCTGGTGATAGCCCGCGCTTTACATAAATTCCCTGTAACTCAAGCAATTCAGAATCGGGATCAATCGCGAGGTGCTCCATTTCCAGCAGGCGATCTGACTCTTCAATATCATTTTGTGAGCGGACTGAGACATATTCGCCAACTGCCATAGACATCGCCCCAGCGACTATTCCTGCAACTCCTGCTGCAACTAGAAAGGCTTGCGAGTTTTCTCCACCAACTTTGGCTGCAGTTACACCAATCATTAGAGATGCTGTTGATACCAAGCCATCATTTGCACCAAGTACTGCAGCGCGTAACCAGCCAGCGCGGTGGGTTCGGTGGCTTAGGTTGCGTCGATAAACATCTTCCAGAGCCATACCAGAAGCCTACCCGATCTCAATAAAATTCCGAGTGAAATCTAGCGCTTCGCCTTATCTCGATTTTTGTAGAAGAGCGCCATTCCTACCAGAAATATGGCGATACTCATCCACTGATTGACTCTGAGCCCGAGCAATTCGTGGGCCGAGTCAATGCGAACTCCCTCGATAAAGAATCTCGCAACTGAATATCCTGCGATGTAAATATAGAAAACAGATCCGCCATTCCACTTTTTACCAAATTTAATGAGTAGTA
>JAQCAO010000062.1 GCA_027731885.1 Actinomycetota bacterium
CTATGATTGCGCTGTTCTTCAAATAAATTTGTGCATCGTTTGATTTGAGCGCCCTTAGCCAATCTTCTGCAAATTTCTCGCCCTTTTCATTGATGAGCGCGGTTACGAAAGCTTGGAAAGAGGAATTACTTGGCGCAATTCCAATTTTACCTTTAAAGATAGTTGACTTTAAATCGTTTATTGATTGAGGAAGAACTTCTATTGCGCCAGGACGGTAAGCAAATACGCGAGCACGACCGGTCACCCCGACCCAGCTGCGATCACCAGCGATGAAGCTGCCATCAATCTTTCTTGCGACCCCATCGTCAAGTTTTGAAAGCAGGCCGGCGGTTGAGACGGCGCCCAGCGATCCAGCATCTTGTGAGAGAAAGAGATCCGCTGGTGAGTTCTGACCCTCTTCAAGAATCTGCGCCGCTAACTCTGCTGAGTCACCGTAGCGAACATTTAAATTGATCCCGGATTTGCGTTCCCAGTTTGAAAGAAATGGCGCAATGAACTCTTCGGAACGGCCGGAATAGATCGTAAGTTCGGTGATCTCGTCATTAGATTGATCAGACGAGATGGAGGAAAACGTTGCCCCACCGATTATCAGCGCCGCCAAGGCGATACCTGCGACCGTGAAGCTCTTCTTCAATTCTCGCCTCCAGCGATTTAACGGCCTTCTATCTGGCCTTGCTATCAGACCCAGAAATACTGGGGTATGAACCGAGATTATCCGATCGCCTTGAATTACGCAACAAAAACGTTGCGTAATTCATCACATCTGCCGAGCAAGCAAGTGATGGCCATTGATGACAAAGTGGGCTACTGACAAGTAACCTTGAAACATACCCATCAGAGAGGTTTCAAATATGTCGCAGAACCAACGCACCGTCGTCCTGGTCGATGCTGTTCGTACCCCATTTGGCAAGGCCGGAAGTATGTACTCAGGCACCCGCGCCGATGATCTGATGGTGCGCGCTATTCGTGGCTTGCTCGAGCGCAATCCGAAAGTTTCACCCAATGCAATTGAAGATGTCGCTATAGCCGCAGCTACACAAACTGGTGATCAAGGAATGAATTTAGGCCGCAGCGCAGCGCTACTGGCGGGACTTCCAAATACAGTCCCTGGTTATTCCGTTGACCGTTGGTGCGCTGGTGCAATGACATCGACAACGACGCTCGCTGGAGCGATCGCATTTGGTTCTATAGATATCGCAATCGCAGGTGGTGTTGAACATATGGGCAATCATCCAATTGGTGATGGACTTGATCCCAATCCAAGATTTTTAGCAGAACGAATTGTTGAACAAGATGCGCTCGCCATGGGTGCAACCGCTGAACGTTTACACGATCGATATCCGCAATTAACCAAAGAGCGCGCTGATCGTTATGCCTATAACTCACAAATGAAAACTGCCGCAGCATATGCCGCTGGAAAGATTCAACGTGATTTGATTCCCACCGCAGCGCGGATTCCAGATTTGGGTTGGGGTATCGCAACCGTTGATGAACCGCCACGTCCAACAACCACAATGGAAGGGCTAGCAACACTTAAGACTCCTTTCCGTGCCGCTGGCAGAGTGACACCTGGAAACTCATCTGGTTTAAATGATGGCGCTACAGCTGCGCTGCTCGCCAGCGAAGATAAAGCAAAAGAGTTAGGGCTCACTATAAAAGCAAAATTGGTTTCATATGCCTTCGCCGGCGTTGAGCCAGAAGTTATGGGGTACGGGCCAGTTCCCTCAACAATCAAAGCATTAGCGAAGGCGGGACTGCAGATCTCAGATATTGGCGCCTTTGAAGTCAATGAAGCATTTGCAGTTCAAGTAATCGCATTTCTAGATCACTTCGGCATTGCTGATGATGATCCGCGCGTAAATCCATATGGTGGAGCTATTGCAGTTGGCCATCCCCTGGCTTCTTCAGGAATTCGCTTAATGTTAAATCTTGCGCGCACCTTTGAAGAGCGTACAGATGTGAAATATGGGCTAACCACAATGTGTATCGGGCTCGGAATGGGTGGCACTGTTATTTGGGAGAACCCTCACTTCACTGGAGGTTCAAAGTAATGTCAACGCAAATCAATCTGCCTGAAGGTGCGCCCGAAGAAGTAGTCACAAACGCACTTGTTCGCGATGTTGATCTAACCCCATTTGGCCACAAAGGATCTCTAGCGCTAATCACGCTAGATAATGGTTTAGACCATACCCGTCCAAATACCTTTGGGCCGCAGTCACTTGATGCGTTAAATAACGCGATCACAGATGCAATCGGTCGCACACCTGCAGCAATTGCAATTATCGGCAAGCCATTTATCTTTGCGGCAGGTGCCGATCTATCCGCGCTCTCTTTCCTGTCAAAGCGCGAGCAATCGCTGGCCATTGGAAAGCTTGGCCACGATGTATTTCGTCGCTTAGATGAATGTGGCGTTCCAACTTTTGCATTTATAAACGGGCTCGCTCTTGGTGGCGGTTTAGAAGTTGGTCTGCATTGTAACTATCGCACTCTGGCATCTACCGCATTTACCGGATTGCCTGAAGTATTCTTGGGGCTTGTACCCGGATGGGGCGGTGCCACAATTCTGCCTAAGTTAATTGGGCCAGAGCGCGCAGTGCAAGTAATTATGCTCAATGCGCTAAATAACAACACCATGATGAAGGCAAAAGATGCGCTCTCACTCGGTGTTGTCGACGCCGTTTACGAACCTGCTGATTTCCTAGAACGTTCTGTCGCTTTTGCAGCGAGTGTTCTATCAGGTAAGAATAAAATCGAACGCAAGGATTACTCAAACGATCCAGCTTGGGAGAGCGCACTTGCCACAGGCAAGGCTGCCTCTCTAAAGAAGTATGGTGGTGCAGAAATAGCATCTCCTATGCGCGCTCTTGAATTAATTGCAGCCGCGCGTACAAATTCTCGTGGAGCTGGATTCGCCGCCGAAGATCAAGCACTCGCCGATTTAACTATGTCAGATCCGCTTCGCGCTTCTCTCTATGCCTTTAACTTGATTCAGAAGAAGCGCAAGAAAGTTGAAGGCGCTCCCAAAGCAGCACTTGCCCGCAAAGTTACCAAGGTCGGCGTAGTCGGCGCGGGTTTAATGGCTTCACAGTTAGCGTTGCTACTTCTTCGCAATCTTAAGGTTCCGGTAGTAATGACCGATATCGATCAAGAGCGCGCCGATAAGGGCGTTGCCTGGGTTAAGAATGAGTTAAACAAGTTGGTAGAAAAGAAGCGCATGAGTGAAGAATCAGCGCGACGACTAACTCTTCTAATAAGCGGTTCTGCTGATCAAAATACCTTTGCAGGCTCAGACTTCATAATCGAAGCTATCTTCGAAGAGTTATCTCTAAAGCAAGATCTCTTCAAGAAGTTAGAGAAGATCGTCTCCCCTGAATGCGTTCTAGCCACCAACACCTCTTCTCTTTCAGTTGAAAAAATGACTGAAGGTCTGGTTAATCCAGAGCGGGTAATCGGATTTCACTTCTTCAACCCAGTGGCTGTAATGCCGCTCCTTGAAATCGCACGCACCTCAACTACCGATGATGCAACGACAGCAACTGCAGTAAGCGTCGGTAAAGAGTTAAAGAAGACCATGATCATCTGTAAAGATGCACCTGGCTTTGTGGTTAATCGCTTGCTGACTCGCTTCATGGGCGAAGTTACTGATGCGGTAGATGAAGGCACTCCACCAGCAATTGCAGATAGCGCGATGCGCAGTATTGGCTTCCCGATGTCGCCATTTGAGCTTCTTGATCTGGTTGGACCTGGAGTAGCTCTTCACGTCTCTGAAACCTTGCATTCAAATCTAGGTGAGCGCTATCGCATCTCCCCAACTATGCAGGCAATGGTTGCCGCTAAAGTGCGCAATTTTTACATCAAAGGAAGCGATGGCAAATTAACGCCAAACCCTGAAGCGGTGGCGCTAATTAAGCAAGGTACTGCCGCATCTACTGCTGAACAAGTTCGCGATCGCGCACTTAAGGCGTTAGCGGTTGAAGCGCGCATGATGCTTGATGAGGGCGTGGTTTCTACTCCAGCAGAGATTGATCTCTGTATGTTGATGGGATCAGGTTGGCCGATGCACCTTGGTGGAATTTTGCCTTACCTAGATCGTGAAGGAATTAGTGAAGCGGTTTGTGGTCAGCGTTTTCACGCGCCGGGGATTGCATCTCTTCCATAATCGCAATTGAATTCGCTGAACCTTTTTGACTATTCCATTCAACGATGCTGCGCGCAATATTCTGGGCAGTAATACCCAGATCCCCCAATATCTCAGCTCGTTTTGAGTGCTCAATAAACTCAAGAGGAATGCCTATTGAGTTTATTGGAGTATTAAGACCAGCCTCGCGGAACATTTCTGAGATTGCGCTAGCGATACCACCGTGCTTAATGCCATCTTCAACAACAACGACGCTCTTAAATCGCTGCGCCATCGTAGTCAAGGAAATCGGTAATGGTTTTACCCAGCGTGGATCAATTACCGTAACGCCAACTCCCTCGCGAAATGCCATCGCCGCTGCCTCAACTGAAATTGCCGCCATTGCTCCAATACTCACCAAGAGAACATCAGCGCTTTCTCCGCGATAGAGAATATCGATGCCATCACGTCGTTCGAATGCGGGAATATCGCTATGAACTGCGCCCTTTGGGTAGCGCACCATTGATGGCGCGTTAGAAATTGCGACTGCTTCGCGCAAAGTCTCGCGCAGACGAGTTGCATCTCGTGGCGCAGCAACATGCATTGTCGGAACTATCCCGGTCACCGCTAAATCCCAAATTCCGTGATGAGAAGGTCCATCATCGCCGGTAATTCCAGCGCGATCTAAAACAAAAGTTACGCCAGCCTTATGCAGGGCGACATCTAGAAGCAATTGATCAAAGGCGCGATTTAAAAATGTAGAGTAAACAGCAACAACTGGATGCAGTCCAGCAAAGGCCATGCCTGCAGCGCTAGTAACAGCATGCTGTTCAGCGATTCCCACGTCAACGATTCTTTCTGGAAAGGTTTTCGCAAAGGCATCGAGCCCAGTTGGGCCAAGCATTGCAGCGGTTATTGCCACGATATCTTCACGCTCCCGTGCAATCTCAACCAACTCACTTGAAAAGATTTTCGTCCAAGTTGTTGCGCTCTCTGCTAGCGGTTCGCCTGTTTCGGGATCGACGATACCGACGGCGTGAAACTTCTCGGCTTCATCATCTAAAGCAGGTTTATGGCCTCTCCCCTTTTCGGTGATCGCGTGCACCAAGACTGGAGCACCGAAATCTTTCGCTTTAAGAAGGGCTTTTTCAAGTGCAGCAATATCGTGTCCATCAATCGGACCCACGTATTTAAGACCTAGATCTTCAAACATCCCCTGCGGTGCGACGATATCTTTAATACCTTTCTTCATGCCATGCAGAGTCTCATATATAGGAGCACCGACAACTGGAGTTTTATGGAGTACTTCTTTACCCCAATCTAAGAACCGTTCATACCCTCTAGTTACGCGCAAGGTCGCTAAATATGTCGCTAACCCACCGATAGTTGGAGAGTAAGAACGTTCATTATCGTTTACAACAATTACTAAATTCCGATTATCGGCGGCGGCGATGTTATTTAACGCCTCCCAAGACATGCCACCAGTCAGCGCGCCATCGCCGACAACTACAACTACGTGGCGATCACTTTGTCCGGTTTGCGCGAAGCCAAAGGAGATTCCATCTCCCCAAGAGAGCGCAGTTGATGCGTGTGAATTTTCGATTACATCGTGTTCGCTCTCGCTCCGACTGGGATATCCTGCGATACCTCCGCGCTGACGTAACCCATCAAAACTATCTGCCCGCCCTGTGATTATTTTATGGACATAAGATTGATGTCCGGTATCAAAGAGAACTACGTCGCGCGGTGAATCAAAGGCGCGGTGGATAGCTAGCGTTAACTCAACAACGCCAAGATTTGGGCCCAAATGCCCACCTGTCTTCGAAACCTTGGTGATCAAAAATTGGCGAATCTCTTCGCTAAGTCGGATTAATTGAGCAGAATCCAACCTTTTTATATCAGCTGGAGATTTGATCTGCTCAATCATGGCTTCATTCTAGGTTGGAGCGAACGAATTCGCGATCTAAAAACCTAGACTACGCGCAAATTACTGAAGTAATTGGCGGAGCACATACTGCATGATCCCGCCATGGCGATAATAATCACCCTCACCAGGAGTATCGATACGCACCTTTGCAGTAAATGACTTATCCCCTGCTGTGACCTGTACCTCTTTTGGAATTCCGCCCTTATTTAATTCAGTGATTCCAGTGATAGCAAAAGTTTCGGTGCCATCTAGTCCAAGTGACTGTGCAGTCTGGCCATCTTTAAATTGCAATGGCAGAACGCCCATTCCAATCAAATTTGAACGGTGGATTCTCTCAAAACTCTCTGCAATGACGGCACGCACACCTAATAACCCAGTGCCTTTTGCCGCCCAGTCGCGAGATGACCCCGATCCGTACTCTTTGCCGGCAAGAATTACCAAAGGAACTCCCGCATCTTGATAAGCAATCGATGCATCGTAAATCGTAGTTTGTTCACCGTTGCTCAAGAAATTACGGGTGAAGCCACCTTCGACGCCATCTAGCAACATATTTTTTAGGCGGATATTTGCAAAAGTTCCACGAATCATTACTTCGTGATTTCCACGTCGTGATCCATAAGAGTTGAAGTCACCCCGGGCAACTCCATGAGCTTCTAGATATTTACCAGCAGGTGAATCTGCCTTGATATTTCCTGCAGGAGAAATGTGATCGGTCGTAACCGAATCACCCAAGATAGCCAGGACTCGTGCTCCTGAAATATCAGTTACCGGCTTTGGATTTGCTGGCATGCCATCAAAGTAAGGAGGCTTGCGGACATAAGTAGATTGCGCATCCCATTCAAAAGTCTTCCCCGTTGGAGTATCTAGAGACTTCCAACGATGATCGCCATCAAAGACCGTCGCATAATCTTTCTTAAACATCTCAGAGGAGATTGAAGAATCGATAACAGATTGAATCTCTTGCGCACTTGGCCAGATATCAGCGAGGAAGACATCCTTGCCATCCTTATCTTTGCCTAGTGAATCCTTAACAAAGTCATGATTCATAGTTCCGGCCAACGCATATGCAACGACAAGTGGAGGCGATGCCAGATAATTCAACTTTACATCTGGGCTGATTCGCCCTTCAAAGTTGCGGTTTCCAGAGAGTACTGCCGTGACTGCTAAATCGTGCTCGTTGACCGATTTGCTGATTTCTATTGGTAGCGGACCAGAGTTTCCGATACAAGTAACACAGCCATAGCCCACCAAGTTAAAACCGAGCGCATCCATGTACTTAGTCAGATCGGCGCGATCATAATAATCAGTTACTACCTTTGATCCTGGCGCCAAGGTTGTCTTTACCCAAGGCTTGGAGGTCAATCCGCGCTCTACCGCTTTCTTAGCTAATAGCGCCGCGCCGATCATTACCGAAGGATTTGATGTATTTGTACAAGATGTAATTGAGGCAATTACAACATCACCATTTTTGATTGTTGTTGCTTTAGCCCCAACGTTTACTGGATAAGAATCTGTGCCAGTCTTTTCGGTTATATATGTTGGAAGAATTTTCTCAAATGCATCTTTCGAGCCGCTAAGTGAGATGCGATCCTGCGGACGCTTTGGCCCAGAGATCGATGGAACA
>JAQCAO010000063.1 GCA_027731885.1 Actinomycetota bacterium
AAACCTGTGCCGCGATTTTCAGTTAAGAACTCGGTACGGAAACCAATCAAGCCACGAGATGGAACCCGGTAATCCAGGCGGATCCAACCAGTGCCATGGTTAACCATTTGTTCCATACGACCCTTACGTAGCGCCATCAATTGGGTAAGTACGCCGAGATATTCTTCTGGAGCATCAATTGTTAAACGCTCCATTGGTTCGTGAACTTTGCCATCGATTTTCTTGATAACAACTTGTGGCTTTCCGACCGTTAACTCAAAGCCTTCGCGCTTCATGATTTCAACGAGAACAGCGAGCTGAAGTTCACCGCGACCTTGTACTTCCCAAGTATCTGGACGTTCTGTATTTAAGACGCGAAGTGAGACGTTACCGACCAGCTCGGCATCAAGGCGACCCTTTACTTGGCGCGCAGTTAACTTAGTGCCGCTCTTGCCAGCAAGTGGTGATGTATTAATACCGATAGTCATTGATATAGATGGCTCATCAACAATAATCAAAGGAAGAACGTGTGGATTTTCAGTATCTGCCAAGGTTTCGCCGAGAGTAATCGTTTCAATTCCAGCAACGGCGATGATGTCGCCCGGATGCGCCTCAAGTGCCGGAACTCGTTCTAGCGCTTCAGTAATTAAAAGTTCACTAACCTTGACTCGCTCTGTTGTTCCATCGGTCTTAATCCAAGTTACTTGCTGACCTTTTCTGATTACACCTTCACGTACACGACATAGCGCTAGGCGACCAAGGAATGGCGAAGAGTCAAGGTTTGTAACGTGTGCTTGCAATGGTGCACCTTCGTGATAAACAGGTGCGGGAATCGCAGAGAAGATAGTGTCAAAGAGAACATCAAGATTTTCTTCTACCGGCATTCCACCATCTGCCGGGCGGGTAAGAGATGCGCGACCGGCTTTAGCTGATGCATAAATAACTGGGAAATCAATTTGATCTTCATTGGCATCAAGATCTAAGAAGAGTTCGTATGCTTCATCGACAACTTCTGCAATACGTGAATCCGGGCGATCAACTTTGTTAATTACCAAAATAACTGGCAAATTCTTCTGTAGCGCTTTACGCAGAACGAAACGAGTCTGAGGCAGCGGGCCTTCAGATGCATCGACTAGCAAGATCACGCCATCGACCATTTCTAATCCGCGTTCTACTTCTCCACCAAAATCTGCGTGGCCTGGTGTATCAATGATATTTACAATCGTATTTCCACGCTTTACTGCTGTGTTCTTAGCAAGAATTGTGATGCCCTTTTCGCGTTCTAGATCCATTGAATCCATCATGCGATCTTGGCCTTCGCCCTGAACCTTGTGCGCGGCGAAAGCTCCAGATTGCCACAACATGGCATCGACCAATGTGGTCTTGCCATGGTCTACGTGAGCGATGATTGCGACGTTACGCAGATCTTCGCGCTTCTTAATTGGGAGGTCTTTTAGATGGGCTTGTTGCTTTGACAAGAGAACTACTTTCGTAAGGAAACCAAGCGGCCCTTTCGGCCATCTAGCTTCTAATGGACTATCCAAAGAAATAGCGGCCCAAAAGCGCCGCACAGGGCATATCTTACTAAAGCCCTCGGATATGGACTAATCACCCGCTCACGAAGTAAGTATTAATAGGTGATTTTCTCCATAGTTTTATTTTCGGGCTCGGTTTAAGATGGCGCTTATCAAGGATTTGGTCCTTAGAAAAATTGAGTGAAAAGGTAGAAAAGTGACTGAAGCAATTAACGATCCCACCAAGAGCGCGGCAATATCAGCAGAAGATCACGAATTTGTCTTTCACTCATGGTCTGCGCAAGGCGCAATAAAGCCACTACCTATTTCGGGTAGCGCCGGTTCGCGCTTCTGGGATTACCAAGGCAATACCTATCTAGATTTTTCATCACAACTAGTCTTTACCAATATCGGACATCAACATCCCAAGGTTGTAAAAGCGATTCAGGAGCAAGCAGCAATCCTTACAACAATTGCTCCACAACATGCCAGTGAAGTGCGCAACCAAGCCGCACACGCAATCGTGGATTTAGCTGGTGGAGATTTTGCAAAAGTATTTTTCACTGCAGCAGGTGCCGATGCAGTTGAAAATGCGATTCGTATGGCGCGTATTCATACTCGTAAACATAAAGTGCTCTCAACTTACCGTTCTTATCACGGCAATACTGGCGCTGCAATAAATGCAACTGGCGATCCGCGCCGTTTTCCAAATGAATTTGCCTTTGGCCACGTTCACTTCTGGGGCCCTTATCTCTATCGCACTGCATTCTGGGCGAAAGATGAAGCGGAAGAATGTGCTCGTGCGTTAGAACATCTTGAGCAGACAATTATCTTTGAAGGCCCAAATACAATTGCGGCAATTTTAATTGAATCCATCCCCGGAACCGCCGGAGTTTTAGTTCCGCCAAAGGGATATCTCGAAGGTGTTCGTGCACTTTGCGATAAGTACAAGATCTTATGGATCGCTGATGAAGTTATGGCCGGCTTTGGTCGCACAGGTAAATGGTTTGCCTTCCAGCATGCCGCTGCCATGCCCGATTTAATTACCTTTGCTAAGGGCGTTACCTCTGGCTATATCCCTCTTGGTGGCGTAGTTATTAGCGGAGAAATCGCAAAGACCTTTGATGAGCAAGTATTTCCTGGCGGACTTACTTATATGGGACACCCACTTGCTACAGCAACGGCAGTTGCAACTATCCAAGTAATGAAGGATGAAAAGATGGTAGAAAACGCCGCTGTTATTGGCGAAAAGATTTTGGGGCCTGGACTTCACGAGTTAGCTAAGAAACATAAGCTAATCGGTGATATCCGCGGAGTTGGTGTTTTCTGGGGCGTTGATCTTGTTACTGATCGTGCAACCCGTGCTCCGCTGGCACCTTATGGCGGATCAAGTCCGGCGATGAATGAATTAGTCGCCGCCTGTCGCAAAAATGGGCTGATGCCATTTAATAACTTCAACCGCATTCACTTATGTCCACCTTGCAACATAAGTGAGGCAGATGCCAAGTTAGGGCTTGAGATTATTGATAAATCACTCGGTGAAGTTGCTCAGCACTACACCGGTGCCTAGGTTTTTCTGCTAAAACAAAATTAGACGTTAAACCTAAACTCCACTACATCGCCATCGGCCATTACGTACTCTTTACCTTCCATACGTACTTTGCCTTTAGCTTTCGCTTCAGCCATTGATCCACATTCGATCAGATCGTTAAAGCTAACAATTTCCGCTTTAATAAATCCTTTTTGGAAATCAGTGTGAATCACACCAGCCGCCATCGGCGCTGTATCGCCTTTATGAATAGTCCAAGCGCGCGCTTCTTTAGGTCCGGCAGTTAAGTACGTTTGCAGACCCAGAACGCTAAAACCTACCCGCGCCAAAGTCGCTAGGCCGGGCTCTTGCAAACCAATTGATTGCAATAGCTCAAGCGCATCTGCATCGCTTAATTCAGCGAGTTCCGCCTCAGTTTTCGCATCTAAGAAGATCGCTTCAGCGGGTGCGACTAGCGCCGCCAATTTTTTGCGAAGTTCTCCATCATTTAACTCAGCGGCATCGACGTTAAAGACATATAGAAATGGCTTGGCAGTTAACAAGTGAAGGTCGCGCAAAAGATCTAGATCTAAACCAGATGAGGAAAGTGGCTTACCGCTCTGCAAATGCGCTTCCGCCTTCTTTACCGCTTCCACGATTGGCGCACTCTCTTTATTGACGCGCGCCTCTTTCTCTAGCCGGGGCAGCGCCTTTTCGATGGTTTGTAAGTCAGCGAGCGCAAGTTCGGTATTAATCGTTTCCATATCGCTGCCAGGATCGATGCGTCCGTCTACGTGCACCACATCGCCATCAGTAAATACGCGGATTACTTGGCAGATCGCATCGGTCTCGCGGATATTTGCTAAGAATTTATTGCCAAGACCGGCGCCTTCTGATGCGCCCTTAACAATGCCGGCGATATCTACGAAAGAGAGCGCTGCGGGAAGAAGTTTCTCGGAGCTGAAGATTTGCGCGAGTTTGGCCAATCGCTCATCTGGAACTCCGACTACGCCAACATTTGGTTCAATCGTTGCGAAGGGGTAGTTAGCGGCGAGGACGTTATTTTTGGTGAGAGCGTTAAAAAGGGTCGACTTTCCGACGTTTGGCAGACCAACGATTCCAATTGAAAGGCTCATGAGGAGTAGAGCCTACGCGTGATTGTCAGCCCTTCCTGCCACGATAGGGCCATGTCAAGCACAGTAGTGGCCATTCTTACACTCGCGATCGGGCTCTTGCTCGGGGGCGTCCTCGGATATTTAATCGCAGGTCGCCGTTCTTCCACTGATGGCGCATCGGCGGCGGAGTTTGTCTCAGTTCGCGCCGAACGTGACTTGTATAAATCAGAACGCGATAGCGCATTGGCTGGTTCAAAACTTGCAACTGAAGTTGAAGCGATGAAGAGTGCAATGGAGAAATTGCAGAAAGAAGCCGCCGACGCTGATCGCAGACGCATCGAAGCGGAATCAGATATCCGCACTCAAGTACGTGCAATGTCCACCCATAACGAATCACTCGTTGCACAAACTAAGGCGATCGCCGGTGCGCTCTCTAATTCGCAGACCCGTGGAAAATTTGGCGAAGCCCAACTAGAACTGATGCTGCAAGGCGCTGGTTTGCGTAAAGATATTGAATACACCGCACAGCGTTCGACTACCGATGCAGATTCATCAGGTATTCCTGATATCACCGTGCACATGCCAGGTGGTACAAAGTTATTTATCGACTCAAAATTTCCCTTTGATCGCTTTATAGAGGCTCACGAGGTCGAAGATCTAGCCGAACGCGAACGCTTATTTATTGAACATAAGAAAGATCTCGCCAGCCACGTCGCCACTTTAGCTAAACGTGGTTATCACGAATCTCAAGATTCTCCTGACTTTGTCATCCTCTTTGTGCCCTTTGAATCTTTACTCACCGAAGCGCTCCGCGTCGATCCCATCTTTCTCGAAAACGCCTTCAAATTAAATGTAACTATCGCGACCCCAACATCAATGATGGCGCTACTGCGCACTATCGGCAATGTTTATTCGCGTAATGCGGTCTCACATAACGCCGAAAATATCGCAAAATCTGCAGCGTTATTTATGAAGGATTTAACTCTGCTCCACACTCGTATCGTCAAAGTTGGCACCGCAATCAACTCGCTCTCTAAGGCCTACGGTGAGTTAATTCCTACCGCGCAGACCACAGTGAAGAAGGCTGCTAAAGATATTTTGAGTTTTGGAGTCTCTGGCGATAAGGCTAAACTGGCAATTGCTTACCCTGATGCGCCAGCTGAAGTCCGTGAGTTGAAAAATAGCGAGATGATCGTTGATGAAGATTTTATTGATGCTGAAGAAGTTAAGGATGAAGAATGAGCACTTCTACACAAAGTAAGCGAAAGATAAGTGGCCCTGGGCTTAAGAAAGAGGGCGTAGTCGTTCTCCAATCTCTCTTTATCGCCTTCTTCGCCGGAATCGAACTTCTCTTCCGTAGCGGCGCTGGAATTATTAGCGGCTTTATAGTCTGCCTTGTCTCATATGGTGCAATCCGCTTTGGACGTAAAGGCACCACTTATGTCGCAGTCGTGACGCCACCGCTGGCATTTGCCGCAACCGTTCTTATCTATCTAATTTTTACCGTTGGAATAAACCCATCACGTCTTGGCCTCGACTTTATCGCTTCTTTAGCCAGTATCGCTCCATACCTTTTGGTCAGTGCGCTATATGGATGGTTTATCTTCTTTAATGAGAAAGCTAAAGCGCGTAAAGCTAAGCCACGCAGTTAGCTACTTTCCTGCAACCTTTAAATCTTTGCGTAGTTCAGGTGGCAGCGAGAAGAGCAGAGACTCTTTTGTAGCCGTGACTTCTTGAACATCTCCATAGCCACGTTCGGCAAGCCATGCCAGCAAATCACGAACTAAAATCTCCGGAACCGATGCGCCACTTGTAACGCCTACAGTTTCGACTCCATCTAGCCAGTTCTCATCGGCTTCTTCAGCGTAATCAATTAAGTAAGCGTTCTTCGCGCCGTATTCCTTGGAAACTTCAACTAAGCGCACTGAATTTGATGAATTTGTAGAGCCAACTACCAGAACAAGTTCTACTTGAGGTGCAATCTGTTTGATCGCTTCTTGGCGGTTCTGGGTGGCATAACAAATATCATCTGATGGTGGGTTTGCGATCTCTGGAAAGCGATCTTTTAATATCGCAACTGATTGCATGGTCTCATCAACGCTAAGGGTTGTTTGAGTAAGCCAGACCAGTTTTTTTCCAGGCGTTGGCACAACTGTGCGCGCTTCATCTAAGCCATCAACAATGCGCACTTTTCCTGGCGCTTCACCGGCAGTGCCCTCAACTTCTTCGTGGCCATTGTGGCCAATTAATAAAATCTCGGTTTCTTCATCAGCAAAGCGCTTGACTTCATTGTGCACTTTGGTAACCAATGGACAAGTTGCATCAATTGTCTTTAAGTTACGAGCAGCGGCTTGTTCATGAACTGCCGGTGATACACCGTGTGCGGAAAAGACAACGGTTGCACCTTCGGGCACTTCATCGGTCTCATTTACAAAGATAACTCCGCGCGCTTCTAGGGTTGAGACCACATGTTTGTTGTGGACGATCTCCTTGCGGACGTAGATAGGAGCGCCATAGAGCTCAAGCGACTTTTCGACGGTAATTACGGCGCGGTCGACTCCGGCGCAATATCCGCGCGGCGCAGCTAGGAGAACTCTCTTACTCACGTGGGTGAGTCTATTAGGCTCGCCCCATGTTCGAAACTTCAAGTGAATCCCCCGCGCCAGTTCGGGTGGTCTCTGAGGCGATCAAAGAATATGTAGAACGGCTAGGACCAATTTGGATTGAGGGCGAAATATCAGAGCTCAATGAACGAAGTGGTGGAATGGCCTTTATGCGCCTGCGCGATACCTCGGTTGATATGAGTCTTTCAGTGATGTGTTACAAAAACGTTTTAGCAGCGGTGCAACCACTGCCAGCAAATGCGCGCGTAGTTATTCACGCCAAGGCATCTTGGTTTACCAAAAATGGTTCGCTAACTATGTCAGCTAAGGAGATTCGCCAAGTCGGTGTTGGTGAATTACTCGCTAGGTTAGAGGCTTTGAAGAGTTTGTTAGCGGCAGAAGGTTTATTTAGCGCAGATCGTAAAGTTGCTCTGCCAAAGTTGCCGCGCAAAGTTGGTCTGATCTGTGGCCGAAATACCGATGCCGAGAAAGATGTTGTAGAAAATGCGCGCCGTCGTTGGCCGGCAGTTGAATTTGAAATTCGCGAAGTTGCGGTGCAAGGGGCGGCAGCGGTGGTTGAGGTCTCGGCAGCACTTCGCGAATTAGAAAATATCGAGGACGTTGATGTCATCATTATTACCCGCGGTGGTGGATCATTTGAAGATCTGCTGCCCTTCAGCGATGAATCACTTGTGCGCCTGGCGGCGAGTTGTGAAACCCCAATCGTTAGCGCGATCGGCCACGAAAAAGATTCGCCTTTGCTTGACCTGGTT
>JAQCAO010000064.1 GCA_027731885.1 Actinomycetota bacterium
CAATCAAGCCAACAAAGAGCGGATGTGCTCGTGTTGGACGAGAGCGAAGTTCAGGATGGGCCTGAGTTCCCACGTAGTAAGGATGCACCTCGGTGGGTAGTTCTACAAACTCAACCAGGTCGCGATCTTTAAAAAAGCCTGAGAAAGAAAGACCAGCGCTTGAAATTTGATCGCGGTAGGCGTTATTGACTTCGTAGCGATGGCGGTGTCTTTCGGAAACTTCAACTGCGCCATAAGTCTTAGCCACGATCGATCCTGGAGTAAGCGATGCCTTGTAAAGTCCTAGGCGCATTGTTCCACCCATATCAGCCTGGCCTGAAACTATCGCCTTCTGATCATCCATGGTCGAGATTACATGAGTGCCAGATTCTGGAGAAAATTCTGCAGAATTAGCATCTTTAATTCCCGCTAAATTGCGTGCTGCTTCAATCACCATACATTGCAACCCTAAACAGAGCCCTAAAGTCGGAATCTTCTTAACGCGCGCGTATGTAAGCGCAAGTTTTCCTTCAATGCCGCGAACTCCAAAACCACCTGGAACACATATCGCATCTACTTCTGAAAGTGCGCGCGCTGCTCCTTCTTGGCTTTCGCAATCGTCACTCGGAACCCACACAATAGAAACCTTCGCATCATTTGCAAAACCGCCAGCGCGTAGCGCCTCTGAAACAGAGAGATAGGCATCCGGCAGATCTATATATTTACCTACTAGCGCAACTTTCACCTGATGCTTCGGATGGTGCACCTTCCGTAGGAGCTCATCCCAATCGCCCCATACAACTTCGTGTCCACCAAGTGCGAGCCTGCGAACTACATATTCATCTAGACCTTCAGCGAATAAAACCTTCGGAATATCGTAGATCGATGGCGCATCAACAGCTGCGACCACAGCTTCCACATCCACGTCGCACATTAGCGAAATCTTCTTCTTAATTCCGATTGGAATCTCCCGATCAGAGCGAAGGACTACTGCATCGGGAGCGATACCAATGCTGCGCAACGCCGCCACTGAGTGTTGCGTTGGTTTCGTCTTTAGCTCACCTGAAGGACCGATATACGGAACCAGCGAGATATGTAAGTAAAAGACGTTGTCGCGTCCAACTTCTTGACGCATCTGACGCGCCGCTTCCAGAAAGGGTTGAGATTCAATATCGCCAACAGTGCCACCAATTTCAGTGATAACTACATCTACATCTGGTTAAGAGGCTGCATTCATTCGTTCTTTAATCTCATTGGTAATGTGTGGGATTACCTGAACCGTCTCTCCCAAGTACTCACCGCGTCGTTCGCGGGCAATGACTCTGGAGTAAATCTGACCCGTGGTCACATTCGCCGAACCAGAGAGGTTGCGATCTAGAAATCTCTCGTAATGGCCGATATCAAGATCTGTCTCGGCGCCATCATCGGTTACAAAGACTTCACCGTGTTGGAAGGGGTTCATAGTCCCGGGATCCACATTTAAATATGGATCCAACTTCTGCATTGTCACGCGAATTCCGCGGGCTACAAGTAAACGACCGAGGCTTGATGCGGTGAGGCCCTTGCCAAGACTTGAGGCGACTCCGCCAGTTACGAAAATATGCTTAGTCACATGCGCTTGGCCCATGGAAGACAAACCTATCATTAGGCGATAGTTATTAAGAAATTGACTCGCGCATCGCTAAGAGTTCAACCGCATGTTCTTGCGCACTAGCTGACCCTTCCAGGCCGGCGAGCATCCGGGCGATCTCCTCGACCCGCGCTTTATCTTCCAACTTAATTACATCTGATTGCGAGATAGACCCATCGTTACTCTTCTTAACTGCGAAGTGAGTATCTGCCCACGCAGCAACTTGCGGTAGATGTGTCACAACTATTACCTGTGTGTGCTTGGCCAATGCAGCTAAACGTCGACCGACCTCAATCGCTGCCTTTCCGCCTACTCCTGCATCTACCTCATCAAAAATATATGTACCGACTGGATGAGTTCGTGCCAGAACAACTTCCAGCGCCAACATAATTCGCGACATCTCTCCACCGCTAGCACCTTTACCGAGTGCGATCAGAGGTGCGCCTGTATGTCCTTGGATCTGCATCGCTACTTCATCACAACCAAGGCTCGTGAAATCTGATTCTTTTAACGCACCCGCATAATCTGGTGAAGTAATAGCGATGGAAAATTGAGTATGCGGCATAGCAAGCGCATTTATTTCTGCAGTAACTAATTTAGATAGCGTAAGAGAAGCCTCCGCTCGAACTCTGGTCAAAGTCCGAGCGCAATCAATAAGCTCCTTTTTGATTTCGGCAAGTTGTGATTGCAACTCTTTGATTCGATCTTCGCCTCCATTTAAGTCAGCGATTGCTTCTTTAGCTCCTTTAGCTCGCGCTGCAAGAAGAATTAAATCTTCATCGCCATCGATCGAACTTCCATACTTCTTCAAGAAGGCGTTGATCTCAGCCTTACGCGCTTGTAGCGAATCAAGCTTTCCGGGATCTGCCTCCAACGAGGTCAGATAAGAGCTCAATTCACGCGCAGCATCATCGATCAGATAGAAACCTTCTGCAATTGTTGAGGAAATTTCATCAAGTTTTCCATCTTTACCTTTCGCAAGATCCAAGAACCTGCGCGCAGAACCAAGAAATGTAAGAGCGCCCGCACCTTCATCTGAGAGCGATTGCGCTGCTCCAGCGCTAGCCGCACGTAAATCTTCCACACTCGACAAACGCGCAATCTGATTGGTGGTTTCGGCATATTCACCCCGCACCGCTTTGAGTTTCTGCCAACCCATTAAAAATTCTTCAAGTTCAATAATCTCACGATCACGTTCACTGGCGCTATCAAGGGCAGCTTTGATCCGCGACCTTAAATCGTTATAGCTTAGAAATACCGCTTGATAGGCAGTAAGCGCATCTACAAATTCTGAACCGGCATAACGATCAAGTAGTTCACGCTGTCGAGCGGGTTTTACGATCTGATGATTTGCGGCCTGACCATGTATTTCGATTAAGTGATCTGCAAAACTCGCCAACGTTGTCGCTGGAACAGTAGTTCCACCTGCGACCGCTTTACTTTTTCCATCGCTATTTACAGTTCGGGTTAAGATCAACGAACCTTCTGAAATATCTGTCCCTGAAATCTCAGATATCTCCTGTACCTCTGCACTTACTTTAGGAAGGCTAAATTGTGCCGTGGCAACTAAGCGCTCCGTCCCGGTTCTAACCAGTGAACTATCGCTCTTGCCGCCAAGTACGAGTGAGAGCGCAGTCAAAATCATGGTCTTACCTGCGCCGGTCTCGCCAGTTAGGACATTTAAACCGCTGCCCAGCTCGAGCGTTGATTGATCAATTATTCCGAGATTGCGGATCGAAATTTCTCGCAGGTAAGTACGATCACTCACCGCGCCAGCCCTCAACGGGAAGCTTAAATTTCGCGACAAGGCGATCTGTAAAGAGCGTCGGCTTAATGTGTGCCAGTTTTACTACCGAAGCATCCTTACTTATATGTACCTGATCGCCTGCTTTAAGCGCGAATTTCCTGAGCGAATCACCAGATAAGACCGCCTCCGACGATTCAATCTCAACAACTATCTCAGAATTTGGAGATACGACCATTGGGCGCGCGAAGAGCGCGTGCGCTGCAATTGGAAGTAGAACCAAGGCATCGATTTCTGGCCAAAGCACTGGTCCACCTGCGCTAAATGCATATGCAGTAGAACCAGTTGGCGTCGCGCAGATCAACCCATCGCATCCCCAACGAGATAGTGGACGATTATCAATCTGGACGAAGAGCTCGACCATTGTCGTTCCATCGCGCTCAACGGTAACTTCATTTAAAGCCCAGCCATCTGAAACAGGAACACCATCTCGAAGCACTGAATACTTAAGAACCATACGATTCTCAATTACATAGCCTCTTGCGATGATACTCGCTGCGATTTCCGCGTGAGTTGGTTTCTCAACTTCCGCTAAAAATCCGACATGCCCCAAATTAATGCCTAGGATAGGAATACTTTTTATCCGTGCGATCTCCGCACCGCGCAAAATTGTTCCATCTCCTCCAAGCACAACAACAACTTCGGCCGCAGCCAGTGATTCCGAACTAACTTCGGAGATACCAAGGACGCTCACATCTGAAGGCGTAGATAAAGTGAAGCCATCTTTCAACAGTATCTGTGAGATCTCTTTGGCAGCTGTGACCGCTTCCGCGCGCGATGGATTTATTACAAATATGGCATGACGTGGCATCAGGATGGTCCCATCGCTATCGCTCTAGCAACAGCGCTCTCATCGATTGCCGGCGCACCTCGACGCAACCAGAGGAAGTACTCAACGTTGCCGGCTGGTCCTGGCAGTGGAGATGCTGCGATACCCATTGTTCCTAGTCCTACATCGTAGGCAGATTCAGCAACATCTAATACCGCGGCGCGGCGAAGTGCCGGATCACGTACAACGCCGCCAGCGCCTAATTTCTCGCGTCCTACTTCAAATTGTGGCTTAACCATTAAAACGAAATCTGCGTTCGGTTTAGAAACTGCGGCAAGCGCCGGCAGAACCAGAGAGAGCGAGATAAATGAGAGATCTGCAACGACAAGATCGATCTCTTCTCCAACCATCTCCCCAGTTAAATGTCTGATATTGGTTCGATCAAGAATTTTTACTCTCGGGTCTTGACGTAACTCCCACGCCAGTTGGCCGTATCCAACATCGACTGCAACAACTAACTTCGCGTCGCGGCGCAGCAGCACATCTGTAAATCCTCCGGTGGATGCGCCAGCATCTAAACAGTTGCGACCTGCCACTTGAACATCAGCAAATACATCTAACGCGCCGGCTAACTTATGACCTCCACGAGAGACAAAATCATCGCGATCGCCTTGCAGAGTTATAGACGTTTCAGCATCAACCTGCGTAGCCGGTTTGGTGGCAGGTATCCCAGAGACCAGGACAGATCGAGATTCGATTAAATCGGCAGCATGTTCACGAGAGCGCGCTAACTCTCGGCGAACTAGCTCTGCATCTAATCTCGTCTTCATTTATCTAGCTACTTAATTAAATCTACAAACCATCAATAGAGTTAAGCGCCTCTTGCAATTTTCCATGCAGAGCTTCGAAGCGGGCTGAATGCTCAGTCAAATCAGCGTTATCAATATCGTTCAGCTCGATCTTGACTTCTTCGACGAGATTGATCTCGCCGTTTCCCTCCTTGTTAAACTCGCTCATTTCTTAGCTGCCTTCTTAACCGCTTTCTTAACCGCTTTCTTAGTCACGCTCTTCTTCGCGTTGGTCTTCTTTGCGGGAGACTTCTTTGTTGGCGCGCTCTTCGCTGGATTTTTTCCATTGAGAGCTGCTACCTGAGCCGCTAACCGATCAAACTCATCGCGCTTAATGAAACCCATCTTGGCTACGCTCGTCTCAACCTCTTCATGGATCTTAGCTTTCAGGGCGTCAGCGCTTTCGCGCGCCCAAGAGTTGATCGCGGCGGCAACTTCTGCAGGAGTTCGCTCACCTTCAGTGACTTCGCTGATGTAGGTGCGAAGCGTTGAGAAGAGATCGTTTGCTGGTTTTGACATGTGCTCAGCCTATCCAAAAATGAGAAAGCCTTCGCTTTTGGCTCTACAGGCGCGAGATCTCCGCTGCCTCAATCTGCCAGCGCGAGGCGAGGCCTGCAGGACTCTGCCAAAAACGTCGATGAACCGAACCACTCACCTCAATCCACTCATCGCTCTTGAGAGATAACGCCGTCTTTCGGCTCTTTCCGCTCCAGGCCGCTATATCCAGGGTATCAACGCCATCTCGGTCGAGACGGGAGATGATTAAACGGAACTCAACGACCTTATCGCCGCTCGGCAACTCTTTTACCGTCGCTGGCGCCGATACTCGACCGCGCAGTAGAAGATCATTTAGTGAGAGATCAACCTGCTCTTCCTTCTGGGTTACCTTCTGGGTTACCTTCTGGGTTACCTTCTGGCTGACTTTCTCTCTTCCTTTAGCGTCACCGTTCTTTGCAACCATAACTTCTCCTTAGATTTTGCTGCACCAAGGCGGCGCAGATTTAAGGAGGAGATCTTTACTGACTACTCTGACAAATTAGGCAGCTGTAATGCGCACCTGTGGAGAGCTAACTGCGCTCTGCCGCATCTGTTAACTCATCGTGATCAATTGCCGCACATTTAGCGAACCATTCGCGCGCTTCATCTCTTCGACCGGCAACCGCTAGCGCATCGGCATATGCATAACGCAGGCGTACCGCCCATTCTTCATTCTCAGTCTTCAACTCTTTACAGGTCAGAGTAATTACCGCAGCATCTAGCTCTCCAAGATCACGTCGCGCACCCGATGCAACAATCCGCATCTCGATCTCTTCCGGTTTGGCAAGTCGCTTAACCTCATCAGAACCAGCCAAATTCAGGGCTTTTAAGGGTCTTCCTAAGCCGCGTTCACAATCTGCCATCACAGGCCACATTGAAACATCACCTGAGATTCGATGCGCTGCGCGTAATTCCTTTAAGGCGATCTCATAATGACCGGCGCGATATGCTGCATATCCAGCGCTCTCGCGAACAACTGCTAGGCGCCCGGCGTGGTGCGCTGCAGCTAGACCGTGTTTATGAGCGAGTTCTGGATCAGAATCCATATGGATGTTAATGCAGACCAAATGACGTGCAACAACTTTTGCATTTTCAGCCGACAAACTTAGTAACTCCGCGCGAACACTTTTCTCTAACTCTTCTCCGGTGACATCTTCAGGAATATCTGGCTCAAAGATACGAGGGCGGATACGTGATTGATCACGATCTTGCGGAGTGGCCCGAAACCCGCGTGGATCGCTGACTTCACGACCTGTGCTGACATTACGGGTTGCACCACGGCGCTCACTTGAACCACCACGTGCTGGTAGATCTTCACGCCGGCGATCTTTATTTGGACCCGCGGAAGGACGCGATGAAGATGAGCGACCAGTAGAAGGACGCGATGAAGATGAGCGACCAGTAGAAGGTCGTGGAGAAGATGAGGAGGGTCGGTTAGATGGACGCGATGGATTACCGCTAGCCGAACTTCTCGGCGGCTTTCTCTCATCCATTTCAAACTCCTCTATTTAAATTTTTTTAAACTTCTGTGCTAAGTGTACGAGACATTTCCCTTGAGAAATAAAAAAGGGGCACTCGTGAAAGTGCCCCTTTTTATAAAAGAAGTCCGGCGACGTTCTACTCTCCCACAAGGTCACCCTTGCAGTACCATCGACGCTGAGAGGCTTAACTTCCGGGTTCGGAATGGGACCGGGTGTTTCCCTCTCGCT
>JAQCAO010000065.1 GCA_027731885.1 Actinomycetota bacterium
TATAAGCAGAAATTGAAATTACACCGAGAATTCTCCGCGGTATCTCATAGACGTAAGACCAGGTTTTACATATCATTTAACTAACCGCCCAATCTCAAGATTGGCCAACTGTGACAAGGACTGGAAACGTTAACAATGGCCTCATCAACGATAGATCCAGGAAAACCGGATCAGGAAATTTCAGCCGAGCAGAAAGTTCCTGATAAGAATCGGATTGCGCTGCGTCGCACGCTAATTGGTAGATTTGTCCGATCGCTAGTAGTTGCATTCTGGGTAATGTTTATCGCCTTCTCGCTGCTTCGCTTTAGCCCAGGAGATCCCATCCGTTTGGCGTTAGGAACAGATGCAACTGAAGAAGCGGTAATTGAGATGAAGGCGAAATATGGGCTAGATCAACCATTCTTTGTCCAGTTTTTTGATTACTTCACCGGAGTCTTCAGCGGTGATCTTGGTACCTCATTCTTCTCCGGACGTGAAGTTACTGAAGTGGTCGCGATGCACCTTCCAGTTACGCTGATGATCATCGTGCTTTCCATGGGAGCTGCGGTAATTATTTCAATTCCAATCGCACTTGCTGTAGCGCTAAGTCGCCGCGCTTCTTTGACCTATTTTTTCCGTACCTCAACTTCGATTTCGCTGGCAATACCGGGCTTCTTCCTGGCCCTCCTTGGGCTATTGTTATTTGGCACAGTAGTAACTTGGGTTCCGGCAGCTGGATATGAGGGAAATTTTCCAAGTAATTTAAAGTATCTCTGGCTGCCCGCTTTAGTTAACTGCTTTGCACTAGTTCCAATTCTCGCGCGCGTTCTGCATAGCTCTTTGATGGATACCCTCGATGAAGAATTTGTGGAAACTGGGGTTATTCGTGGGGTAGGAAAGTTAAAGTTTTATTGGTCTTATATGCTTCGCCCATCACTTGCCCCAACAGTTGTTTTGGTTAGCTACATGGTCGGCATCATGATCGGTGGAACCGTGGTTATGGAGATGATCTTCTCGCTGCCAGGCATCGGCAGGGAGTTGATTGAGGCGGTGAGTACCCGTGATTACGCCATCGTTCAAGGAATCGTCATGATCTTCGGATTTATCGTGGTCTTCACCAGCTTTGTTGGAGATCTGCTCGGTTACTTACTTGATCGAAGGGTGACACTTTCGTGAGTAAAAAAGTGAAAACACCGAGACCAGATGGAACTCTCGGAATCTTAATCGGTGCCGGAATGATGGGCGCTCTTTTACTTGCCGGACTGCTGATTCCTTGGTTCGGTAAGTACGATGCTAATGAGATTAGCGCTGATCAAATCTTGCCACCGAGCCGTGAGCATTTCTTCGGTACAGATATGTTAGGGCGCGATATCTTTGCCCGCGTCTTTGATGCGGTATTTGTCGATATCGGCACAGCTTTTGCCGGGGTATTGATCCCGCTAGCCGTCGGAACAATTATCGGAACCTTGCTCGGCATCTCACGCAATCGCAAAGTCAATTCATTTATTGGTTCATTGATCGATGGCATCAACGCCTTCCCATTCTTGATCTTCGTTATCGCACTCGTAGCCTTCCTTGGCGCAGGTCTGGGAAGCATCATCATCGCGCTATCTCTCGTCAACTGGGCGCGGTATGCACGTATTGCTCGGACGAGAGCAGTTGTTGTTAACCAACAAGGCTATGTAGAAGCGGCTAGAACGCTTGGTTATAAACCTTCTCGAATTCTCTTCCGCCACATAATTCCAAATGTTTCCTCAGAAACGCGCGCATATGCGCTAAGTGATTTTATTATTGTGATCATCGCGGTAGCGGCGCTATCGTTCCTCGGCCTCGGTGTTAATCCACCACAAGCTGAATGGGGTGCAATGATTAAAGATGGCGCAAATATCATCACTCTTGCTTGGTGGACTGCAGTATTTCCAGGCTTAGCAATTTGTTGGGCGGGAATTTCGGTAGCGGTCTTCTCTGAAGGTCTAACCAAGAGAATCGGCGAGGGAAATCAGCGATGAGTTCCGATGTAAAACTCCTTGATATAAATCATGTAGCCATTGGTATCGAACGTCGTAAGCGTGAAACTCTTGTGCTAGTACGCGAAGCCAACTTCGATGTGAATTACGGCGAAATGGTCGGCATCGTCGGTGAATCTGGCTCTGGAAAGACCATGATCTGTCGCTCAATAATCGGAACGCTGCAACGTCGTGGCGCTGTTGTAATTGGCGGAGAAGTTCTCTTTGAAGGTCTTGACCTAAGATCTATAAATGAAGCGAAATGGAAGACTCTTCGTGGAAAAGTTATCGGCTATGTTCCACAGAGCGCCTTGGCTGGACCAAACCCGGTCTTAACGATCGAGAAGCAGCTAGCCGAAGCGCTTTCGCAAGTTGAAGGCACTGGTTCTATGAAGGTTCGGTCGAAGGAACTCCTTGATCTCGTAAAAATTCGCCGCGTAGATACTGTGATGAAGCAGTATCCATATCAACTTTCAGGTGGAATGAGACAGCGCGTAATGATCGCTTGCGCCATTGCTAGCAAGCCAAAGTTGCTCATCGCCGATGAGCCAACCACTGGTCTTGATGTGACGGTGCAATCTCAGATCATGGAACTCCTACGTGAAATTCGCCGCGATCTTGGCACTGCAATTATCTTGATCTCACATGACCTAGCTCTTGTTGATGAAGTCTGTGACAAGATCGTTGTGATGCATGCTGGCGCAACGGTTGAAGTCGGACCCACTGCGAGCATGGCAAAGCCGCGCCACCCTTATACAGTTGCGCTCAACTCATCTCGTATCGATGTGGCAAAGCCTGGCGGCGAACTCTTGACCATCAAGGGAAATCCACCATCAGTTGGTCAATGGAATCCAGGTTGTCGCTTTGCTGAGCGTTGCGATTTTGTTCAACCAGATTGTCTCGTGGGCGATCACCCAGCGTTATCCGGTAAAAAAGGTGAACACCAAAGTGCGTGTCTGCACGCCGATAAGATTGGAAAAATCTGATGAGCAAGCGCGATGTTTTGATGGAAGTAGAAAATATCAGCGTCACCTTCGGCTCTGGTTCAAGCGCAGTTGAAGCGGTCAAGAAGTGTTCTTTAACTGTGCACGAAGGTGAGCCAATCGGCATAGTAGGTGAATCTGGTTCTGGAAAATCAACGCTCGCCCGAGTTATGGCGGGCTTGCAACCGCCGTCAGCTGGTGAAATCCGCTTCCGCGGCGATAATGTCTTTAAAGGTAATAAATCATTCCAAAGTGGAAATAGAAACCAAGTGCAGATGGTCTTTCAGGATCCCTATGGAAGTCTTAATCCTCAGTTAACTGGACTCTCAGCGGTCGCAGAAGCGGTTCGAATTCATACCAAAGTTGGTAAAGATGAGGCAGAACTGAAGGCGCTTGAGTTATTGGAGCGTATGGGTATCGGAAAACTTGATGCTCTAAAGCGTCCCCGCCAATTATCTGGTGGTCAGCGACAGCGAGTCAGTGTGGCGCGCGCGCTTTCTGCTAGCCCTTCAGTTCTACTTGCAGATGAACCAACTTCTGCAATTGATCAGAGCGCACAAGCGCAACTTCTAAAACTCTTCTTAGGACTTCTCAACGATGGTCTTGCTATTGTCTTGGTCTCCCACGACCTTGGCGTTATCCGCTACTTAACTAAGCGCGTCTATGTTATGAAAGATGGCGTCTTTGTTGAATCAGGTGATACCGAAACCGTCTTTAACGATCCGCAAGAGGATTACACCAAGATGCTTCTCGCATCGATTCCTGGTGAGCTAGGAAAAGCGGCAAGATCTAAGTTAAAGCGATAACTTTAAAGGTTTAAGTCTTTATATTCTGACGTCGACCGTTGTTCCACCATCGACAACGAGGGTCTGTCCGGTGATGAATGATGCTTCACTCGATGCTAGAAAATAAATCGCTGCTGCTTGTTCACTCATCTTTCCCAGGCGCCTAAGTGGAATTGCTGCTACTAACTTATCTGGAGTGGTTAGGCCCCTATCCTGAAGATCCTGCCACCAACGGCTCTCGGTAAAACCTGGCGCGACTGCATTAATTCTTATTCCATCGCTGGCCCATTCAACTGCAAGGGTTCTAGTCAGGGCTTCGATACCCGCCTTAGAAACACTATAAGAAGCGCGCATTGGAAGACCTACTCGGGCGACGATCGATGAGACCGAGACGATTGCTCCAGCAGGAGATTTCTTAAGGTGGGGATAGGCGATTTGAGATGCTTTAAAGGCGCCATCTAAGTGGACAGAAGTGATCTGATCCCAATCGCTATCGCTATAGGTATCAGTTGCGCCTTGGCGAAAATTTCCTGCATTATTTACAAGTACATCAAGGCGACCAAATTTAGCAATGATCTTTGCAACCCCTGCTTCTATATCCTGCCGCGAGGTTACATCAACTTTAAGGCCGATACTTCTATCGCCTTGGCTATCTAACTGCTTAAGCGCAGAAGCAATATCTTCATCGCTGAGGTCAGAGATTGCCACGTTGTAGCCATTGGCGAAGAACTTTTGCGCAGTTGCAAAGCCGATACCGTGGGCGCTACCGGTAATGAGTACAACGGGGGCTTGACTACTCATTTATATTCCTCACAAATTGCTTTGTTAGATTGGTGTGCGTTTTTAGATTGATGTTATTTGGCTAGTCCAACGCGGTGGTCCGGCTAGCGCATCTGATAGATCAGGTAGATCAGGGACTGCCAATCTAAATCCTTTGCCATCGTGTGTATGACCAGATAGACGGCGATCTACAATCATTTCAGCTAGTGGATCAACGCTGGCACCTGGTGCGGAGTACTCGACAGAGAATGTTGGCGAATCAATTATTGAAGCAACCTGGTGATGGATTGCATCATAGACGTGCCAAGAAATCTCTAGTTTGCTCTTGGCCATGTACTCGTTTAACAAGATCATCCGAGATAAGCCACCTTGGCACGTTGTATCAATTCGCAACATATCAAGTGCGCCAGTTTCAATAAATGCTTGTGGATGATAGAGATGAGTCTCGTCATCACCACTTGAAAGTGGAACATCAAGCAGGCGACGGAATTCAACTAACTCCGCGATACTTCCTGGGATAAATGGATCTTCGACCCAAGCAAGATCTAAGCCCTTAACAACTTCATAAGCCTCTTTTGCTGTCCGACAAGACCAAGCGAGATCGGTTGAGACGGGGCAGAGTCCAGTTGCCAGCGCAGCTTCGAGCCGTTCACGAGTCATTTTTGGATTTGCGCCGACCGGTAACTTCACGCCTAGAGCGCCAGCAGCAACTGCAGCTTCCACTTCCCACGCGATCTCTTCTGGTCCGCGTGATGGTGGATAACCAACAACAGCCCACTTTGGATGTTCTTTATCTTTCTTTCCGAAGCTTTCTACGACAGTTACGCCTTTATGGCGCGCAACTGCATCATGCGCGGCAAGATCAACAAGAGAAAGCCCACGAAGTGATGCACCGGATGAGAGCGGCGCGCTCATACGTCGCATAATGGCATCAAAGGTATTGATTGGATCGCCATCAAAGATCTCTTTATATGGCTCTGCAATCAGGGTATTTACTATGTCTGCAACGGGTGTGCTGCGATCTAGTCCGAAGGCTTGCCCTTTACTTCCATCTGCAAGTTCCACAGTGATAACAGCAAATCCGCGAGAACGGATTACATATTGGCCAAGGACGACTGGTTCGGGAAGATTTAAAGTAATTCGGCGAGCTGAAACGCTCTTAACCTTTGGGATTGCGCCTTTTCCAAGCGTGAGCGCGTCAATCACGGTTCCACGGAATTCTGCGAGGAGTAAATCCACCGTCGATTGTTAACATCTCACCAGTGATATAACTTGCATCGTTAGATAAGAGGAACTTAACACCGGCGGCAATTTCTTCTGCTTCACCAAAACGTTCCATAGCGTGCATAGTTCTGATTGATGGATCTACTCTGCCTGACTTAAGACCTTCTTCAAGGAGCGGGGTATTGATATAGCCAGGTACAACTGCATTTACGCGGATGCCGAATTCAGCCCACTCAACAGAGAGGGTGCGAGTGATCGAATCGATTCCAGCCTTTGCTGCAGCGTATGAAACTCTGCGTGGCCAGCCAAAGATATGCGAAACGGAAGAGAAGTTAACGATTGCGCCAGGGCGACCGCTCTTTATCCAGAAACGTCCGGCGGCTTGATTAGCGAAGAAAGTACCATCCAGATGGCAAGAGATCATCGCTCTCCACTCTTCGGGAGTCGTTTCGATACTTGATTTATTTGTGGCATAGCCCGCGGCTGCGATGAGACCAGAGAAACCACCACGCCAAGTGAGGGTGCCAGCAAATGAATCTTGAACTGATTGGTAATCAGTGACATCTGTCTTGAAGAACTTAACGCGCTCTTTCCCGAACTCTTGCGCTAATTCGTCAATGCGCCCCTCTTTCATATCTAACAGCGATGCATGTAGATCCGGCCAATCACGCATTGCGCGTTGCGCACAAGAAAAGCCGAGGCCACTTGTTCCGCCGGTTACTACGATCGTGTCATGTTCGATATCTCTGCGTTCCATTTCTCTCCACTCTTAAATACTTATTTGACGGGTCATACTGATTTATAAGAATTAATCTTGCTAATTTACAAGAATTAATCTTGTAGGTAGAGAGTCATTTCTACTTCAATGCAGAGTTCAGGGAGCATTAGGCGACTAATTTCAACAAAGGATGACGTTGGGAGAATATCTGCAAAGAATTCACCGTGTGCTTTTGCAACTCCTGGCCAATCATCAATATTTGTCATATAGACCCGAGTGCGAATTACATCTTTATAAGTTGCACCGCATTCATGAACAGCTCTTTCGATCTCTTCGAAAATATATTTAGTTTGCCCATATGCATCGTTAGGGAACATAACTTTGCCATCTCGAGTAGTGGAACTTGTTCCTGCAACTTCGACGAGATTTCCAATTCTTACCGCTCTGGAATAACCAACGATTGGTGCCCAAGGGCGATTTCCATCGACGCGCTTTACTTCTCCCATTAGCAAACTCCCATTCTTAAAAATTAATCCTTTGAGGCTCAAAAAGAGCGAAAAAGACTGTGGTGAGAGCCTAACAGTTGCGCAATTTGAGGTCAATAAATTTCTAAGGCTGAGTTTTAGGTTAAGAAAAGTTACAAAAAAACATTTTAATTTGCTTAAAAAATCACTAATCTTTACCTATGTCACTCACTGCTAATTGCACCTTTGATCTCAATACTTCAAGTGATTATGTAGGAAAGCGCAGCG
>JAQCAO010000066.1 GCA_027731885.1 Actinomycetota bacterium
TCCAATCCAGGTGATTGTCTTTCAAGGTCAATTCGCAATACTTCGGCCTTACTCTGCAGTCGAAGAAGTCGTGTCTGTAAAATTCCAACTCTGTTCATTGTCGTCGTTGGGGTGAAAAAGATAAAGCGGACCCCAAAATCATCATCCTGCCAAGCATCGGCACTTACAGACTCATTGAGTTTTGCAAATCGTTCGAGACCCTTTTTCGTGATCGTGTAAACAATTCGCGTCCTTCTCGAGGTCACGCCAATAGTCTTGGCTTCTATTGTTTCGGCGATCACCATTTTTTTAAGCTGCGGATATAGAACTGAAAAGGAGAGCGCCCGAAACGGCCCAAAAATCGCCAATAAACGTTTTCGTAGTTCATACCCGTGAAGTGGCGCCTCGGCAAGCAATCCCAGGAGGGCAAACTCGAGCCAATTTGATCGGGTTTTTTTGACCAATGAAGACCCACCTACTTTGTTATATATCGTTACGATATATTAACTATACATATCGTACCGATATAGTGCAAGGTTCAAGGAGGCTTTCAGAGCGCAAGTCGTGCTTGTCCGACCAGATGCTCAAGAGTGGCGAATGAGTGCAGTGAGATGCCGAGCATTAACATAGATAAGTGAGAGCAAATAACCAGACCCACTTCGATTTTTGCGGGATCCATATGACACAGTTTCAACAATGTGGCTCTGCCCCTATTGCTATATGAAAAATAATTGTTGCGAATGTGTGCACGGAAGGATTTCTGATCCCGAAATAGAGCACAACGCTTGCGTCGCGAAGCGCGTCTGGTAAGTAAGTAGTTTGGTTTAATTTCATGGAGAAAGAGCCACGCGGCGGTTTTCTAGGAGAATGGGATCGTCTCTCTCCTAAATTAAAGCTTGTCGCGGCGGTGCTAATTATTCTGCCGATAATCCTCTATCCCCCATCGATCGTCCTCTTTCTGGTTTATGGCATTTCTCTGAAGCTGCGAGATAAACGAAATCGAGATAAACCAAATAAAGGCTAGGAATTATGGCTACTAAAGATCCTCTTCGTGAATCTCACTTTCCCGCTATCGAAAAACGGTACGGCGAGAAGATGAAATACTGGTTTGCTGTAATGGCAAAGCTAGAAGGTAAGAAATATCCGGAACAAGTTGCGCACCTGCGAGAGAACTATGGATTCTCACAGGCTCACGCAAATGCCTTGGTTATGTACTCCCGTGGTTCAGTCTCTGCACACAGATTCACCGGAACGGCTGATTACTTCAAAGCTGTAACGCCACAGCAGGCAAAGACAATGCGCCTGATCTTTAAAACTATCCAGAGTAAATATCCAAAAATGGAGTTAGTCATCGCTTGGAATCAACCGATTCTGCGCCTTGGAGAGAAGTATGTCTTTGGCGTATCTGCCACAAAGGGTTACTTGTTAATTGCCCCTTGGAGCGCCGAGGTGATCGAAGAAATGCGCCCTAAACTCGAGGGATACAAAGTAAATAAGAAGACGATTCAGATCCCGAGTGATTGGGAAGTTGACTCCAAATTACTCCTGCAAATGGTCAAGGCGACTCTTTCAAAGTAGCCAAGCGGGCCCTGTCACAGCCATGCATTAGCCTTCCATTTATGTCAGACACATCGCCGCTCTTGAGCGATGTGCCCTTTGTGGTCTTTGATCTCGAGACATCTGGCTCAGCCCCATCTACCGGTGCCGGTGTAACTGAAATTGGGGCAGTAAAAGTTCTGGGTGGTGAAGTTATTGGTGAATTTCAGAGCTTTGTAAACCCAGGGCATTATTTATCTGATTTCATAACTTCGCTTACTGGAATAACAGATCAGATGTTGGCTAGCGCTCCAACCATCGATCAAGTACTGCCAACGTTTATTGATTTCGTAGGTGTAAGTAGCAGCACCGTTTTAGTGGCACACAATGCCCCTTTTGATATGAGTTTTATGAAGGCCGCGGCTACCAGCCATTCTTACCTATGGCCAGAGTACAAAGTAATCGATACTGCCCGCGTTGCGAGATATGTACTTGATCGTGACGAAGTTCCAAATTGTCGCTTATCAACGCTGGCGCCTTTCTTTGGTTCGGCGACTTCACCTAACCACCGTGCGTTGGATGATGCGCGTGCGACTGTCGATGTTCTTCACGGAATCTTTGAAAGGCTGGGTTCTCACAATGTGACAACCCTGGATCAACTTCTGCAGTTTAAGAGAAAGCGGCCACGTCGCCCGCTCGATTAACTGCTGGCTAGATCTTGGCTAAGAGTTATCCATTTACCAAGTAAATCTTTTGCAGCGCCTGAATCGACGGCACTTATCGCTTTGCTAAGAGAATTGGAAATTCGTTCCTGAATTGATCGGGCGGATTCGCCATCAAAGGCGGCGATAGCAGCGGCGGCATTTAACAAGACCGCATCGCGTGGCGCTCCGCGTTCACCGTCAAATATCGCTTTAGTTATTCGCGCGTTCTCACTGGCATCTCCCCCTACCAGAGCTGAAATTGGAGCGTTAGATAGCCCAAAATCTTTGGCATCAATTCGATCGCTGAAAATTCTTCCACCCCCGATCGTTAAAACTGATGTCGAGGTTGCAAGCGTTATCTCATCTAAGCCATCATCACCACGAAAGACGAAACCTTCAACGCCGCGATCTGCCAGCACTTGCGCCATCACTGGGTGCATTCGCTCGTTGGCCACGCCAATAGCGGCTGCCTTTGGTCGAGCAGGATTTGCAAGTGGACCCAAGATATTAAAGACCGTCGCTATGCCTAACTCCTTGCGTGCGGGAGCGGCGAAACGCATCGCCGGATGAAAAATGGGAGCAAAGCAGAAACCGATACCTAACTCTGAAACGGTGCGGGCAACTTTTTCGCCATCTAGGCTAATTGCAACCCCCAACGCTTCTAGAAGATCGCCGGCTCCAGATTTGGAAGATGCGGCGCGATTGCCATGCTTTACAACGCGAGATCCAGCGGCGGCGGCGATAATAGCTGCGGTGGTAGAGATATTTATCGTGTGCGCGCCATCGCCTCCTGTGCCGACGGTATCGACGGCACGTTCTGTGATCGTGATTGGTGCGCAATGCAGGTACATCTGTTGGACTAGAGCGCTGACTTCTTCGGCGGTCTCGCCCTTATTTTTTAGAGCTAGTAGGAAACTTTTTAATACTTCTTTATCAGATCGATCTTCCAGAACTTCACGCATGAAAGCTTGCGCTTCTTCCGGCGCTAGATCTAGACCGCTCTCCATCTTGGAAATCGACGAAGCCCAATCTATAGAGCTCATAATGAAACCCTTAGTCAGCCGATAGCCGCTGTAGTTTTGGTGCGCAATAAATCGGCGACGGTGTTGGCTAAAGTAAATGGATCGATTGGATGAATCACACTTGCCTCGGCGCGAGACCAAGCCGCTAGCCAAGCATCTTCACGACGCCCGGTGATCAAGAGAACTGGTGGGCAGTTAAAGATCTCATCTTTGAGTTGTCGGGCAACTCCCATTCCCCCCTCAGGAACCGCCTCGCCATCTAAGATAAATAAATCAGCGCGCAGGTCACCAGAAGTGCTCTTGCGATCCACAAATGCGCGAAGCGCTGGGGCGGTTGCAAACTCTTCAATCTGATGTTCGGGTAGATCAGCAGCGGTGCGTTTTCCGAGGGCGGCGACAATGGCTGCGCGCACCGAGGAATCATCTGAGTAGACAATGATTATTGGCTTGCGGGGTGCGGACATAGTCGAAGTCTAATCAAAGGCCGGGGCTAGTTAACCCCTAATTTGGAGGGAAAAGGGCGTGACCCGTTTCACCTAAATCTAGGCAATTTAAGGCTCTGAAGTTGGCTGCCAAATAGAAAGGAGGGTGCACTTTCAGGGATACTAAGCCTATGACTAGCTCAACGCTTGCGACACCTCACAAGATCACTCGCCCCAACCTGGTGGCGGTTGGAACTATCGTGTGGCTATCTAGTGAGTTGATGTTCTTCGCGGCGCTCTTTGCAATGTATTTCACCACCCGCGCAGTACAAGGCCCAACCATTTGGTTGGAATCCACTGAAGTTTTAAATATTCCATTTGCTGCGTTAAACACAACGATCCTGGTTCTCTCATCCGTAACCTGTCAGTTTGGTGTCTTTGCGGCAGAGCGTTTTCAAGCCAAGCGCACCGGTTCGATTTTCAGTTTTAAATCTTGGGGAATGCGCGAATGGTTTGCTCTGACCTTTTTAATGGGCGCATTTTTTATCGCCGGCCAGATTTATGAATACGCTCACCTGGTTATGGAGGGGATCACTCTCTCTTCAACTGCTTATGGTTCTGTCTTTTACATGACGACAGGTTTCCACGGACTTCACGTAACCGGTGGGTTGATTGCATTTTTGATCGTGATGGTTCGTGTTTCAAAAGCCCGTCGCTTTACCCATAACCAAGCAACAACAGCGATTGTGGTCTCGTATTACTGGCACTTTGTTGATGTTGTTTGGATCGCACTTTTCTCAGCCATTTATCTAATTAAGTAAGCAACTACAAAGAAGAAACGGAAAATATCTTGAAGCGTCTCTCCAGATTTCGCAGACATCGTGCAGTAGCACCTCTTCTTTTGGTGCTAGCGCTATTTGCAATCGGAACAACTTTCTCAGTCGCAGGTGCCGCTACTGGGTCGCAGATGACCGCTGCCGAGCGAACTGCCCTCATTGAAGAAGGTAAGCAAATATTTCTTAAAGGATGTTCTTCTTGCCACGGTCTTAACGCCGAAGGCGCTGCAATCGCGCCATCCCTAATTGGAGTTGGTGCTGCTTCTGTTGATTTCCAAGTCGCTACTGGCCGCATGCCAATGGCCGACATGAGCGCACAGGCCATGCGCAAGGCTCCGCTTTATGACGAGAAGGAAGTAGAAGCTCTCGCCGCATATGTTGCATCCCTTGCTCCTGGCCCAGAAATTCCTGGCGATGAGCTGCTTAATTACGAGCGAGATGGTTCTGTAGCTGAAGGTGGCGAACTCTTCCGCACTAACTGCGCAATGTGCCACAACTTTGCTGGACAAGGTGGAGCGCTTACTCAAGGAAAGTACGCACCAACGGTTATGGGTGTAACTCCGCGACATATATACGAAGCAATGATCACCGGCCCACAATCGATGCCGGTATTTTCTGATAAGACGGTTACACCGGAAGAGAAACTTTCAATTATTAAATGGATTAAATTTGCTGAATCCGAGCCACAGCTAGGTGGCGCATCACTTGGCCGCGTCGGTCCTGTTACTGAAGGACTTTTGGTTTGGACGCTAGGACTTGGGATGTTAATTGGCGTGGCTGTGTGGTTAGCGATGAAGGCGAGATAAAGCGATTATGTCTAACGAAATCGAAGCGATAAAAGATCCCGGACTTCCAGCACACGTTCATCGTCGCGCAGATACAGATCCAAAGGCCGCGCAGAAAGCTGAACGTCAGGTTGCGATTCTCTTTATGCTCTCAGCGCTCGGCACGGTTACCTTAATTGGTTCATATATTTTTATTCCGCAAGATGTATTTATCTTCTTCCCAGTTCTTGGCAGCACCAACGCTCACCAACTCTTCTTAGGTCTGGGCATGGCTGCATCGCTATTCTTTATTGGGATGGGCGCCATTCACTGGGCTAAGACGTTGATGCCTGATGAAGAAGTTGTTATTCAGCGCCACGAATTCCGTTCACCTGATGAAGATCGCGCAGAATTTGTAAAGGCTGCCAAAGAAGGCGCTGCTGCAGCCGGACTCGGTCGTCGCTCACTTATCAAAAGGACTCTCGGACTATCTCTTGGCCTAGTTGGTCTTTCTCCACTTATCTTGCTCCGCGATCTTGGCCCACTTCCAGGTGATGACTTATCCACGACATCTTGGAAAGCCGGAACTCGTTTAGTTACAGATCCCGGAGATCGTCCAATTCGCCCTGAAGATCTAGAAGTCGGCGCAGTTGCGCAAACGCTTCCAGAGGTTGCACCTGGTGCGCATCGCAAACTTTCAGATATCGCCAAGGATGCGGTCCTGCTGATTCGTCTGCGCCCAGAAGAATTTAACTTAGATGCAGAACGACTCTCCTGGACTCACGAAGGCATCATTGCATTTTCAAAGATCTGTTCTCATATGGGTTGCGCCGTGGCGCTCTACGAACAGCAGACCAAGCACTTGCTCTGCCCTTGCCATCAATCAACCTTTGATGTGACCCGCGCCGCAAAAGTTATCTTCGGTCCATCTGCCCGCCCCTTGCCTCAACTCGCGATAAAGGTGGATTCCGAGGGATACTTGGTCGCACAAAGCCCATTTAATGAACCGGTAGGACCTAGCTTCTGGGAGCGCTCATAATGACAGCACGTGAAAGAATCGCAGGAAGCGTCGCCAACTACGTAGATGACAGAACTGGCGCCGCCAAATGGATGAAGAAGAACCTTACAAAAGTCTTTCCTGACCATTGGTCTTTCTTGCTCGGCGAAATTGCCCTGTACTCGTTTGTAATCTTGTTGCTCTCTGGTACCTACCTAACCTTCTGGTTTGATCCATCACAACGTGAAGTTATCTACGATGGAAGTTACGAACCACTTGCCGGCGTTGAAATGTCTGCCGCATATGCCTCAACTTTAGATATCTCATTTGAAATCCGAGGCGGTTTGTTGATGCGTCAGATTCATCACTGGTCGGCGCTAATTTTTATGGCAGCAATTGTTGTGCACTTGATGCGGGTATTTTTCACCGGTGCGTTCCGCAAGCCGCGCGAATTTAACTGGATTATTGGCGTTGGTCTATTAACTCTCGGAATCGTGGAAGGTTTCTTGGGTTACTCACTACCTGATGATCTTCTCTCCGGAACTGGAGTTCGCATCGCGCAAGCGATTATTCAAGCGCTCCCCGTAGTCGGTTCTTACCTTTCATTCTTCGCCTTTGGTGGCGCTTTCCCGGGTGAAGCCTTTATTCCAAGAATTTATATTGTGCATGTGTTGCTCTTACCTGGAATATTCCTTGCCTTAATCACCGTGCACTTGATGTTGGTCTGGTACCAGAAGCACACCCAATATCCAGGTCCAGGACGCACTGAGAAGAACGTGGTTGGCTATCCACTATTGCCGGTCTACATGGGAAAAGCGGGCGGATTCTTCT
>JAQCAO010000067.1 GCA_027731885.1 Actinomycetota bacterium
GGAGGCGACCTCGTACTTTGATTGTATTGTCATTGATCTTGGCTCTTTGCAGAACTTTGCTAGCGATCTCTCTGATCGGAGATGGACATCGCAAGTAAAGATTTGGGCTAGCCGCTTTGCTCAGGAAATTTTCGTATGCTCTGGTTCAGATCTTCTTCAAATCCAACGATTAAAGAAGTTATCACTTGAACTATCAGAGGTAAAAGTAGCGGCGAGGATATCAATTTTTATCAAACCCTCAGATGGCGCAAATAAGGGAGAGCAAATCACACCGCTAGAATTGCATCCACTTACTCCTAGCGCGGTTCAGTACTTTCCCCAAGATTCAAGACTTTGTTCAATGGCACGTATCCATATGACGAGGCTCTTTGAGATAAATGCCAAAGCGCCTCTACGCAAGGCGATTGCCGTAATTGCAAAGCAAATTACAGAGTAAGGGATATTTCTTATACCCTAGGCGCTATGCGCGGCTATCTTCCAGTGACAGCAGAGGAGATCTCTGTCTTTCTTAAAACTGGTTCAATGGAGTGCGGTCCACTTTATGCGCCAACAATCAAATTTCTGACCGCCAATAACGATTTAGATGAAGAGCAAGGAGAGTTTTTACTTTCAATGCTCGCCGCAGATGAGGCTATGGAAATGCGAAGTGATTTTGCAGGACCTGCATTTATCTTGGCTCTTGAGATTACTGATTCGCAGATATCAGAGCACGGTGAGAATTTCGTTAACTTAATTGAGAACGGACGTTGGGAAGATGTGCAATGCGCTTTTCTAGTATCGCCAGATGGTGAAGAGTTGACGTGGCTTGCAACTCAAGAGATTTCTGCGGCACTGCCGCAGTGGCTAAAGGGTTAAGTCGTGCCTCAGTTAGATAGTTTTCTTCGCGACCGAAGCCCATTGAGTGCAGATCAGAAGCGCAGGATCCGAGAACTTACTGCAGACTGGCAACTCCTTGCAGATCTCTCATTTGCTGATCTGATCTTATGGGTTCCACTTCGCAAAGATTTTAAGAGTTGGCCCACTGGATATGTAGCAGTTGCACACATTAGGCCCACAACTGCAGCAACAGTATTTCCGCAAGATGTAATTGGCGATGAGATTACTTGGGGTGCGCGTCCCCGCATCGATCAAGCGCTATCAGGAGCGGAAATTGTTAGAGATGCACAACCCGAAAAATTTGGCGAATTATTGATAAAAGAAGAGACAATCCCAGTAATTTTTGGCGATCAAGTAATTGCGGTAATCGCACGTCACCGTAACGCTGAACTTATGCGTCAACCAAGTAGGTTAGAGTTAAATTATCGCGAAGTCGCTCATAATGTTTATCGAATGGTTGCAGAAGGAACTTTTCCGTATACCGAACATAGCGAACTCTTTGATTCGGCTGTGCGGGTTGGCGATGGTCTTATTAGATTAGATATAAGTGGTGTTATTACCTATGCGAGCCCGAATGCAAAGTCTGCCTTTAACCGAATAGGTTGGGCTGGAGAATTAGAAGGGTGCGTGCTCGGAGAAGTCGCCCGTAAAGTGTCACAGGTCAAGCGCGAAGCACACGATGAAGCAATCGAAGTGAGTCTCACCGGAAAGTCTCTGCGCCGCGTTGAGATTGAAAATAGTGGTGGAACGATTGATTTACTAGCGTTACCTCTTTTAGCTGGGGGAGACCGCATCGGTGCGATAGTTTTATTGCAGAACGTAACTGAATTGCGACGCCGTGAAAGGGAATTAGTTACTAAAGATGCAACTATTCGGGAAATTCACCACCGAGTTAAGAACAATTTGCAAACTGTTTCAGCGCTGCTGCGTTTACAGTCACGCCGTATTGAAGATCCGGCAGCGAGCGTCGCGCTAAATGAAGCGGTGCGCCGTATCGCATCGATTGCGCTAGTGCACGAAACTTTATCTAGCAGCGCCGAAGCCTCAGTGGCTTTCGATGATGTTCTAGATCGTCTCGTCGCGCATGCTCTCGAATTAAGCCCCAGGATGGGGGAGTTAAAGATTGCTCGAAAAGGTGAGATTGGTCCACTCGATCCAAGAATCGCTACACCTCTATCACTGGTGGTTACAGAACTTATCCATAACGCTTTAGAACACGGCCTGGCAGAGTCAGGGGCAAATTTAATTATTGAAGTTGAGCGTTTTGCTGACGCAGCACAAATTGTGATCTTCGATGATGGGGTAGGTCTGCCCGAGGGATTTACTATTTTGGAATCTGCAAATCTTGGACTTCAGATTGTCCGGACTCTCACGGAGAATGAGTTAAAGGGTTCAATTAACTTGATTAGAACTAATCGCGGCACAGAGGCCCAATTAAACTTTCCTATATAGATTTGAGAATAAAGTTTAAAGAAACTAGTTAGAGTTATTCTGTTCCATCAGGCGAGCGCGATTACGAGCTGCGCGACGCTTTAGCGCGCGCCGTTCATCTTCGGAAAGGCCTCCCCAAACACCAGCATCCTGGCCGCTCTCTAGCGCCCAGGAAAGACAGGCATCCTTAACAATGCAACGATTGCAAACCTTCTTCGCCTCTTCAATTTGAGTAAGGGCTGGCCCAGTGTTTCCTACTGGAAAGAAGAGCTCAGGATCTTCTTCGCGGCAGGCTGATTGATGTCGCCAATCCATGAATGAACTCCTTAATAGCGAAAAAGCAGTAAATGTTAAAGATATGCAACTAGGTGCGTAGGAAGATAATTCTCCCTGTTAACAACGAGATAAACAAGGATGTAACGGGTTAGATTTCAATTTAATTGGGTGATTTGCATCGCGTGCCCCCGACAGGATTCGAACCTGTGCACCCGCCTCCGGAGGGCGGTGCTCTATCCCCTGAGCTACCGGGGCGCAGGTATAGGAGAAGGTTATCTAATCTTTGATCCTTGACCGAGCGTAAATAGCCAACTCCTGAAAGAATGCGCGCTATGACAACTTCAACTGCTTACTTTGCTACTGGTTGCTTTTGGGGAGCCGAGCGCCGTTTTTGGAATTTAGCGGGAGTTACAAGTACCAGCGTCGGATATATGGGTGGTACCACTCCAAATCCAAATTACGAAGAAGTTTGCACTGGCCGAACAGGGCACGCCGAAATGGTGCAAGTTGATTTCGACCCAAATGTGATCTCATACCAAAGGCTTTTGGAAGAGTTTTGGACTATGCATGATCCAACTTCGCTAAATGCCCAAGGTGGAGACATTGGGATGCAGTACCGCAGTTCGATTTATACGACTACCACCCAGCAGATGAAGCAAGCGCTGACTTCTGCTGAGATATATCAGAGCGCACTCTCTGCGACAGGTATCGGCAAAATTGTCACAGAGATATTAGATGCTAACGGTGTTACCTATTACTTGGCAGAGGAGTATCACCAAAAGTATTTGGCGAAGAATCCCAATGGTTATGATTGCCATTCCAGCACTGGAGTGGCTTTCCCGCAGCCACTTTCTGAATCGGCGGGTAAATGAGTAAGAAGATAGAAGTCAACGAAGAGGAACTTAGAGCCAAGCTCGACCCTCTTTCATATGACGTTTTGCGCAACGGCGCAACTGAGCGTCCATTTACCGGTGAATACACTGATACCGAAACTGTAGGCATCTACCGCTGCAAAGCATGTAGCGCTGAACTCTTCCGCTCCGAAACCAAATTTCACTCTGGTTGTGGCTGGCCCTCTTTCTATCAACCAACTGCCAATGACGCGGTAACGCTCATTGAAGATAGATCTTTAGCGCCACGGATCAGAACAGAAGTTCGATGTGGAAGTTGTGACTCACATCTAGGCCACGTATTTGAGGGAGAAGGCTTTGATGTCCCAACTGATCAACGTTGGTGTATCAACTCCGTTTCAATGATCTTAGAAGCGAAGTAACTCTCTTCGCTAGCGCTCGCCAGCAATGGCTAGGCCACTGAAGCCTTGCAACTTATAGGGTGGATAGCGTATTTTACATTCGCTTGCAGGTTTTTGCAGTCGCTTGCAGAATCCAGGTAGTCAGACAACTAGGGACAACTAGGGACAACTAAGGAAGAGAAGCCAAATGGCTGGAATCAAGGAAGTTGCTGAAGAGGCAGGTGTTTCGACTGCAACTGTTTCGCGCGCTCTGCGCGGCTTCCAACATGTAAACGATCAAACTCGCGCAAAAATTATGGCTGCTGCAGAAAAGCTCAACTACCCAATTGCGCCCGTTCAAAATAAAGGTGCCAGAGGAAGAACAAATAGCATCGGCGTAGTAGCGCCATATATCTCCCGTTGGTATTTCGCACAAGTAATTAGCGGGGCAGAACAAGCTTTGCGTGAGGCCGGTTTTGATTTACTGCTCTATAACTTTAGCCAGATGAAGGGTCGCGAAAGACTCTTCCAGCACCATCATTTAAAAGGGCGAGTTGATGCGCTGATTGTTATTAGTTTGCCGCCAACTGAAGAAGAGTTCGAATCAATGTTAAACCTGGGTATACCCGTATCTCTGGTCGGTATGTATCACGATGGTTGTTCTAGCGTTGCGATAGATGATGTAGCAGCAGCGCGTACCGCTACTCAGCACTTAGTAAATCAAGGACATAAGAAAATTGGTTTGATGTCCGGTCGCCCTGATGACCCATTTAATTTCAGCGTTCCGCAAGATCGCCGCAAAGGATTTATGCAGGTGCTAGCTGAGAACGGCTTAGAGTGGGTGCCATCTCGCGAAGTGCACGGTGACTTTACAATTAACACCGCATCACGCGCGATGGATGATTTGCTAGCCCGTCCAAATCGACCTACTGCGATTTTCTGCGAATCTGATGAGATGGCTTTTGGAGCAATGCAGGCGGTAAGGCGACATGGGCTAAAAGTTCCCGATGATATTTCCATTATTGGATTTGATGGACATGAGATGTCAGAATATTCAGATCTCACAACAATTGAACAGCCTGCGCAATTAATGGGCGAAATGGCGGCTTGGTCCATTATGGAGAGATTACGTAAACCAAGCATGACCCCTAAATCACTTGTACTACCGACGACCTTAGTAGTGCGTGATTCAACGCGCCGCCTTTCGCTAAACAAGGCCTAACTGGCATACTCGCGCTTATGAGAGAGGGCCAGATCAAAATCCCATCTCTCTCTGATTTGCAAACTCATCGCAGCGAGAAGTGGCGCAGCTTTCCACAGGAAATTCTGCCGTTGCCAGTTGCAGAAATGGATTTTCCAGTAGCCGAACCAATTCGCCAAGTACTTACCGAAATGGTTAACGCCTCAGATCTGGGATATCTCGGTCCAATCCCAGAGATGGGGATCTCGTTTTCTGGATTTGCTAACCGCCGATGGAATTGGTTAGTGAACCCAGATTATGTTCGCGTTGCTACCGACGTTGGTGTGGCCGTTGTAGAACTGCTTCGCATCTTCACCAAACCCGGAGATAAAGTCCTATTCAGCTCTCCTGTTTATCAAAACTTCTACACCTGGATGCGTGAAACACAAGTAGAGATGATCGATGTTCCATTTAAAGTTGATCCTGAATCAACTGATGGAACAGGTTGGAGCCATGATTGGAATGCGATAGAGGCCGCATACAGAAGTGGAATATCTGTACATTTGCTTTGCAGCCCGCATAATCCACTGGGCAAGGTTTACACGCGCGAAAAATTACTACGGATAATTGCTTTAGCAGAAGAATATAACGTGGTTGTTATTTCTGATGAAATTCATGCCCCCCTGACCTTTAAAGAGTCACCATTTATCCCTTTTCTCTCATTGGGCGAGGATGCGGCCAAGGTTGGGGTTACAGTTACAGCGTCTAGTAAAGGCTGGAATATTGCCGGCCTCAAATGTGCGATTATCATTTCGCAGAGTGAAAAAATGCATGAAAAGTTAAATGAATTACCACCAGCACTGCACTATAGAGCCTCACTACTAGGCGCATTTGCCACAGTCACCGCTTTCGAAAAATGCGATGATTGGTTAGATGAGGCTATTGAAATTTTAGATCAGAATCGAAATTTAATCGCGAATTTAATTTCATTGCGAATTCCAGCGGTTGGATATCACCTGCCACATGCCTCTTATTTGGCGTGGCTTGATATGAGCGAATTAAATCTGGGATACGATCCCGGGCTAGCGCTAGTCGAACGCGCCAAGGTTGCCTTTAACTCGGGCCACATTTATGGCGAAGTAGGCAGAAACCATGTCCGATTTAATTTTGCTACTAGTCCTGTAATTATCACTGAAGCCATCGAACGCATCGCAAGAGCGCTTTAGTTAGCGAATATTTATATGGCTCTCGATAAAAAATACGATGCGATAGTTGTGGGAGGTGGCCACAACGGTTTAGTCGCCGCCTCATACCTTGCCCTTGCCGGGAAAAAGGTGGTACTTCTGGAGGCAGAGCGCGAGCTCGGAGGAGCCACCACAAGTGTTCGCCCTTTTCCAGAATTCGATGCTCGTTTATCTAGGTACTCGTACTTGGTATCGCTCTTACCCGATCAAATAGTTGCTGATCTCGGCGTAAAGTTTAAAACTCTAGAACGTGCAATAGCCTCATATACACCGTACTCAAATCAGAACAAAGGCTCAGATGGCGGACTTTTAATCTCACAAAATTGGGATGAAGGTACCGCCCAAAGTTTCCAAGAGTTAACCGGCACACCTGCAGAAGGAGTGGCCTGGCGGGAGTTCTATAGTGAAATCGCCGAACTTGCGAAAAGAATTGCCCCTTCAATGTTGCAACCTTTAAAGAGCGCAAAAACTCTTAAGGAAGAGATTGATCTACC
>JAQCAO010000068.1 GCA_027731885.1 Actinomycetota bacterium
ATCGCAAGAACTTCGTGCCACTTTGCAAAAGTGGAAGCCATACTTTTCAGATGACTGCTTAATTATCAGCACGCTAAAGGGCATTGAGATTAGTACTCAACTTCGCATGACTGAAGTAATGGAAGAGGTAATAGGAAAACATCGCATAGCTTTAATTACTGGACCAAATTTGGCAGATGAGTTAATCCTGCGCCAGCCCGCTGGGGCGGTGGCGGCAGCTACCAACCAAATTACCTCTGAAGAAGTTCGCGAGCTCTTCCGAACTCCTTACTATCGGGTTTATACCTCAGTTGACTTACTGGGCTGCGAATTAGCGGGAGCTATCAAGAATGTGATCGCACTTGCGGTCGGTATCTCAATCGGCATGGGATATGGAGAAAATACCCAAGCGATGCTGATAACGCGCGGTCTCAATGAAGTCGCCCGCCTATGCGCAGCACATGGCGCTGATCCGCTCAGCGCTGCAGGTCTGGCAGGTATGGGCGATCTCGTTGCAACTTGTGGATCTCCGCTCTCACGCAATCGAACATTTGGCGAACTCTTAGGAAGCACTTTATCCATGGAAGCTGCCCTCGGTAAATGGGCCAAGACAGTGGAAGGCGTTGCCTCATCAGGTGCGATCGTCGAAATTGCTCACCGCGTCGGAATCGAAGTTCCAGTTATTGAATCGGTTGCAGATATTGTCAATGGCGCACTTACCCCAGATGCGGCAATGCAGCGCCTAATGGAGATAACCACACAAGCAGAGAACTTCATTCGATGACCCAGCGTGTAGCAATCATTTGTGGGGGACGCTCCAGCGAACACGAGATCTCTTGCATTTCAGCCGCCGGCGTACTTTCAGCGATCGATCGCAATGCGTACGAACCAATTTTGATCGGTATTAGCAAGAGCGGTAAATGGTTCCACCTTCCGGAAGACCATCCGCTATCTATCAGCAATGGCGTACTTCCGACAATTCCCGATACCGGAATTACAGTCGCCCTAGGCGTAGATGGATTTAGCGCTGGCGGCGAGAATCTAAATATCGATATTGCATTCCCCTTGCTGCATGGTCCTTACGGTGAAGATGGCACGGTCCAGGGTTTATTGGAAATTGCCGATATCCCATACGTTGGTTCGGGAGTGTTGGCATCTGCCGTTGCAATGGATAAATCATTTACTAAACCAATCTTTGCATCGCAAGGAATTAAAGTCGTGCCAGGGTTTGTTGTTCGCGAGAAAGAGTGGCAAAAAGGCGCAGCGACAATTCAGAAAGCAGCCGATCAACTTGGCTATCCAATATTTGTTAAACCCGCGCGCGGTGGATCTTCACGTGGAACCACCAAGGTTAAATCAGCTGCAGAGTTCGCGACTGCGCTAGCCGAGGCATTTAAATTTGATACCAAAGCGCTAGTAGAACAAGAGATCCGTGGGGCAGAAATTGAATGTGCGGTCCTGGAGATTGATGGAGCACCAAAAGCCTCTTTAGTAGGCCAGATCAAAATCGCTGCCAAGTATGAGTTCTATAACTTTGAAGCTAAATACCTAGATGGCGCAACAACCATTGAACTACCAGCGCAGATAGATCAAAGGGTTAGCGATGAGATTCGAACCAAGGCGGTAGATGCCTTTATCTCACTTGGTTGTTCAGGTCTGGCTCGCGTTGATTTCTTCCTAACCCCAAATAATGAAGTAATCATCAATGAGTTAAATACAATGCCAGGATTTACCGCCACATCTGTCTTCCCGAAAATGTGGGCGGCAACGGGCGTTGGCTATACAGATGTAATCACTCACTTATTGACGTGCGCGCTAACGCGCACCAATGGAGTTCTTGGGAACTAGAAAATTGCTCAGTAAGTAACTGGGCAAGTCAAGGTACGAGTAATACCCGGAACTCCTTGAACTTTCGACAATATGGTGCGTCCAAAATCTTCCATAGAAGGCGCTTCAGCTCGCATAATCACGTCGTATGGACCGGTGACGCCTTCGGCGAGAGTTACTCCTGGGATCGCAGAGACAGATTTTGCAACGCTGGAAGCCTTACCGACTTCAGTTTGAATTAAAATAAATGCTTGAACTGACATTGTGGTTAAACCTCTCCTCGTGATCGCTTCGCCCATTTAGATGTAGCAGATGAGTTAAAGGTACTCCTACTTGCATTGATGTTCTAGTCTTGGTGGTATGGATGACCAGTCGCCAGCGTTCACCGAAGCGCAGATAATCGCTCGTCTGCGCGAGGTCTTCGCCAGCACCGATCCTAGAATTGAAGTTGGTATAGGCGATGATGCCGCGGTTGTCGCAGGCGAAAAACGTCAAGTAATGACGACAGATATGGCGGTCGAAGGCGTTCACTTTCGCACGGATTGGTCTACGGGATTTGAGATCGGCCGCAAAGTTACTGCGGCAAATGCCGCAGATATTTTGGCGATGGGAGCTGTTGCAGATTATTTACTAGTTGCAGTTGCCTTAACTCCTTCGCAAAAAATGGAATGGATCGATGATCTAGCACGTGGAATTAAATTTGAAGCTGATTTAGCGGGATTAAAGGTAATCGGCGGAGATATTTCTAGAAGTGAGAAAGTAGTTATATCTATGGCTGCGGTGGGCCACTGCAAAGAAGCGATAACTCGGGATGGCGCAAAAGTTGGAGATGGGATTTATCTATCATCACTGACTGGGTGGTCGGCTGCCGGTTTTGCGCTCTTGCAATCGCAGACGTTGCCAACGGGGCAGGCACACTCGATCGCCCTTCGCGAGTTTAAATCGCCAACAATTGATTATGGATTTGATACATCTAAGGCAACAGCGTTGTGCGATGTTAGTGACTCGATAGTTGAACAGGCTGGACAGATTGCTAAAGCATCACAGGTAGCGCTCAATTTTGATAAAGAACTTTTCTCTCGCTCTGAAGAATTTGTAGATCTAAAATCTTTGGCAGATGAATTAAAGGTCGATGTATGGGATTGGATTTTTGGAGGGGGAGAAGATCACGTCTTACTGGCTACGGGCGTAGATCTTCCAGGTTTGAGTATCGGCCAAGTGACCGCAGGCGAAGGAGTTTTTGGAATACCGCTAAGCGTTGCAGATAAAGCGTGGAGGCACTTTAGTTAAATTTGCTAGCGAGGAATTTAGCGAACGACTTTGCCGGCCTTCAGGCAAGAAGTACAGACGTTTTGGCGCTTTGTGCTTCCGCTAACCAAGGTCTTGATGCGCTGGATATTTGGATTCCAGCGGCGACGTGTCTTTACCTGAGAGTGGGAAACTTTATTTCCGAAGCTGGGCCCTTTGCCACAGATATCGCATGTTGATGCCACAGCAGTACTCCTTTTAATTTCAAATTCTTTAAGCCAGAGCCCCATTTGCGACCCAGCTGGTTTCAGGGGCAATAGTAGCGATAAGGCCACGCTCACGCTAATTCGGTCTATTTCACGCGAGAATGGGCGGCATGGCCGGCCTCGACTCAAAATTGGTAAATGTAGTCGGTGACCGCACGGCGAAAGTTTTAGAGAAAGTCTTTGGCTATCGAACTCTCTCGGATTTAATCCATCATTATCCACGGAGATATTTAGTACGAGGCGAGTTAAGCGATATCGCAGAATTAAGGGAGGGCGATGAAGTAACAGTCCTTGCTGAAATCTTTAGCTCAACTTCTCGCAAACTGCACGCCCGTAAGGGAAGCATCCTTGAGGTAATCGTTACTGATGGAAGCGCGAAGATGTCCCTGACCTTCTTTAACCAGGCATGGCGCGAAAAAGAATTACGGGTCGGCCGACAAGGACTCTTTGCGGGCAAAGTCGGAGTATTTAACGGCAAGCGACAGTTAGCGCACCCAGATTACGAGATGATTCCTGACGGAGATGATGTGGATTCGGCAGTTGCGGAATTTGCGGGAAAGTTTCTGCCAATGTACCCAGCTTCGGCAAAGTTGCCTTCTTGGAAAATCGCGCAATGCATAAATCTGGCGATCGGTAGCTTAGATGAAATTCCAGATTTCATGCCCGAAAAAATCTTGGCTGATCGTGGCTATCCGAACCTGCAACAAGCGATTGTGCAGATCCATAATCCAGTTGATCTAGATAGCGCAGCAAAGTCACGAGAACGAATCACCTTTGATGAAGCGTTTTTACTGCAGTTACTTCTTTTAGAACGTCGCGCCCAATTGCGTTCGTTGAAGACCACCGCCCGGCGAGCCAAAAGTTCGGGAATTCTTACCGCCTTTGATGATGCCCTACCTTGGCAGTTAACCGCGGGACAGCGCGAAGTTAGTGAAGAGATAGCGCGCGATCTAGCAGCCCCGATTCCGATGCATCGCTTATTGCAGGGCGAAGTTGGTTCTGGAAAAACCGTAGTTGCACTACGCGCAATGTTGGCAGTGATCGATAGTGGGGGACAGGCTGCACTTTTAGCGCCAACTGAAGTATTGGCTGCGCAACATCTGCGAACAATTGAAAAGCTATTGGGGCCACTTGGACTGGGTGGAATGTTAGGTGGCGTTGCGGATGCAACTCAAGTAACTCTCTTAACCGGTTCGCAGAGCGCTGCAGCCCGCAAAGAGGCGTTGGCACTCGCGGCATCAGGACAGGCCGGAATTGTTATCGGCACACATGCTTTACTGAGCGAGAGCGTTGCTTTTGCAGATTTAGGTTTAATTGTTGTCGATGAGCAGCATAGATTTGGCGTGGAACAGAGAGATGCGCTAAAGAGTAAAGCGGTAAATCCTCCCCATCTTTTAGTTATGACGGCAACTCCAATTCCACGAACTGTGGCAATGACTGTTTTTGGTGATTTAGATATCTCAACTCTGCGCGAACTTCCGTTAGGTCGCCAGCCAATCACTACCCATCTTGTTCCAACTTTAGAGAAGCCAACATTTTTAGATCGCACTTGGGAGCGAATCAGAGAAGAGGTCGCGCAAGGACATCAGGCTTATATCGTTGCGCCGCGAATTTCTGAAGGAACATCAGAAGATGCCGATCTTGATTTCTTATACGGGGAGAGTTCGCCCGATATCGCCTCAGTTGAAGAGTTAGGGCCGAAATTACAATCTGGCCCTTTAAAAGGGTTACGTATTGCACCGCTTCACGGAAGACAAAGTAGCGAAGTAAAGAGCGCCACAATGCAGGCTTTTGCCGCTGGCGAAATTGATGTCTTAATCTCAACTACCGTTATTGAAGTAGGCGTAGATGTACCAAATGCGACTGTGATGGTGATTATGGATGCTGATCGTTTTGGCGTATCGCAACTTCATCAGTTACGCGGCCGTGTCGGGCGAGGCACTTCGCCCGGACTCTGCCTTTTGGTTACTTCAGCGCCTGCTGAAAGTACCGCGCGCGAGCGGTTAGATGCGGTTAGTAAGACGCAAGATGGATTTGAATTATCGCGCATTGATTTAGAACAACGTCGTGAAGGAGATGTTCTTGGCGCAAAGCAATCTGGTTCACGTACGCACCTGCGTTTATTAAGAGTTTTACGCGATGAAGATTTAATCGACAGTGCGCGTCTAAGCGCATCTGAGCTTTTATCGCAAGATCCGGAGCTAAGTAGGTATCCTTTACTCAAGAGCGAGTTAACGAAATTGCAGGCAGATGCTGCTGCAGAATTTATAGATAAAGGATAAGCGAATGCGCATAATCGCTGGGAGTGCCAAGGGAAGAAATATTTCCTCCGTTGCCTCTTCAACACGTCCTACATCTGATCGGGCGCGCGAGGCTTTATTTTCTACTTTAATCTCTGAATTCGGCGGCCTAGAAGATTTAAATGTCCTTGACTTATACGCCGGCACTGGCGCTATCGCACTGGAATCACTTTCAAGAGGCGCAGCGATTGTGCATGCAGTTGAGAAAGATGAGCAAGCGCAAAAGAGTATTGCGGCAAATTACGAGGCAGTGAAATCTGCCCAGTGCCCGGGCGTATTTCATTTATACGGAATGAGCGTGCATAGGTTTCTACAAGATCCGCCCATTACAAAGTATCACTTTGTCTATATCGACCCTCCATATGATGCAGAAGATCTCGATGTTATTGAGACGCTCATTCAGCTAAGTGAGGGGGGATTCCTAGATGCCCAAGCGCTGATTGCCATTGAGAGAAATTCACGAGTCAAGGAAATTTCTTGGCCGCATGGTTACGTTGCAGTACGTAAAAAGAATTATGGGCAAGCGACCATTTTCTATGGGATTCCAGCCGAAATTGAGCCTGAGAATGGATAAGGTTTCAAATCGTTGCTAGCGTTTGCCATATGAAGCGCGCCGTTTGCCCGGGATCATTTGATCCGATCACTTTTGGGCATATAGATATCATTGAGCGCGCCAGCGGACAATTTGATGAAGTAATTGTGGCGGTACTGGCTAATCGGCCCTAAACACCGCCCTTCACGGTGGAAGAACGTATGGAAATGATTCGCCAAACTACCGCCAAATTTAAAAATGTAAAAGTGGATTCTTGGCACGGCCTTCTGGTTGATTACTGCAAGGCCAATTCTATTCAAGCGATCGTAAAGGGATTGCGCGCGGTAACTGACTTTGATTACGAGTTACAAATGGCGCAAGTGAATTTACAAGGTTCAGGTGTTGAGACTATGTTTATGGCAACCGCTCCTGCGCATTCATTTCTATCATCATCTATAGTTAAGGAGCTCGCCCATTTTGGAGGCGATGTCTCTTCAATGGTTCCAGGCATCGTCAATGATGCGCTCAAAGTTCGAGTAGCAGGGAAGTA
>JAQCAO010000069.1 GCA_027731885.1 Actinomycetota bacterium
AAACTTGCTTTACGCATCGGCGCAGTTGATGCCCCTAACTTGGCACGTAAAGTTCAGAAAGAGCCGGTTCCGTATTTAGGTGGAGTCGCTATCGCCATCGGAGTTATCGCTGCTTCATATGGTTCGCTCTTAGCAGTTGATTTCACAATGGAGACTTTTCGCTTAGCTAGTTTTGTATTGGTTCCAGCGATTGCTATCTCGGCGATGGGGCTAATTGATGATCTACGTGGACTAGCGCCTTGGCCTCGTTTGATTGCGCAAACCGTCACCGGATTTATTGTTGCCATTATCTTGACTGCAACAGACACTATGGGCGTTGCTTTTAACAATACCTTGCTTAACTATACAATCTCGGTTTTATGGATAGTCGGGGTTTGTAACTCCATTAATTTCTTCGATAATTTAGATGGCGGAGCCGCAGGAACTGTCGCGGTAATTTCAATCTTTCTTTTCGTTATCGCCTACGATCGCCAACAAGTGCTGGTTAGCGCTCTCGCCATTGTTACAGCGGGGGCGACCGCTGGCTTTCTTTTATGGAATCGTGCGCCAGCCAAGATTTATATGGGAGATGCCGGGGCGCTCTTTCTGGGCATCATTATCTCGGTATTAACCATTCGTTTAAGTCCTGGGGTTGTACCGCAAGTTAAATCCTTTGCAATTCCGCTCGCCTTAATGGCGGTGCCGATTCTCGATACAACAGTTGCGGTGAGCTCACGAATTTATCGTGGCATCTCACCATTTCAAGGCGGCACCGATCATCTTTCGCATCGCCTGGTGCGCGCAGGGCTAAGTAGACGAGTAACAGCATTTACTTTATGGGCCTTAGCAGCCTTCTATGGTGCGCTGGCGCTGGCAATTTACCTTTGGCCAGATACTGCTGGATATCAATTGATGGCGATTGGCGCCGCCGCTTGGATATTGAAATTGATTTACTTCTTACGAATTCCATCTGAGGGGTAGACTGAAGTTATGGCAAATAACGATGATGTAAAAGCGAGAATGCTCGCCGCCCTTGAAGCGAAAAAAGGAAAGAAGGGCGCACCTGGAACACAGACACATGCTGAAGGTGGTTCCAAGATTCGTGGTGGCCAACGCAGTGGTGGCGCTCCTCAAGTACAACGTAAAGCAGGGCCATCAGGTTCTGGATCTGCTGGCTAAGCCAGCCCTACCTACCTAAACACTTCCATTCCGTTGTGGCTCGGGACAGGATCGAACTGTCGACCTCACGATTTTCAGTCGCGCGCTCGTACCAACTGAGCTACCGAGCCAATATTTAATTGTTAGTTAAAAAGAAGAGAGTGTGTTGACACTCTCGCCTCACAACTTGTTTCAGATGGCTTTCGCCATTGAACCTCACAACTTGTTTCAGATGGCTTTCGCCATTGAAACAGTTTGCGACCCGGACGGGACTTGAACCCGCGACCTCCGCCGTGACAGGGCGGCGCGCTAACCAACTGCGCTACCGGGCCTTAAAGATTGAAAACATAAGTGGCTCTTATGTCACCTTAAAGCCTTTTCATAACCTTGTACCGAATAAATTCGGCCTTGCAATTCGCCAGAATTATCTGGCCTTGCGTGCCCCCAACGGGATTCGAACCCGTGTTACCGCCGTGAAAGGGCGATGTCCTAGGCCCCTAGACGATGGGGACGTTTGAGGCTCGCAAATCGTACCCGTTTAAGGGTCGCTAACCAAAATCGGTTAAATCACTGCCCTGAAATCGCAGTAAATAACGATATTTAGAGAAGTGACCACTGAATCGTGATTGAAACTGTCACATCTTGCTCACCCAGATCAACAACCGTTGCTTCAGAATCTGCAGCCTTGGAGATTGCCATAACTGGTGAGTATTCAACTGGACTTGAGTTTTCAACTAAGTAATTTACCCGCCCAAGTTTTGCATCTAATAATTTTGCATAAGAAGTAGCTTTTGCTTTGGCATTTTTTACTGCATTAGTTCGCGCTGACTCAGTTGCTTTGGATGCATCGAGAACAAATGGAGTTACTCCTTGAATTTGTAGATCATCGCCACCTGCCGCAACTACTGCATCAACAACGACTCCAGCGTTCTCGGCATTCTTAATGGTTACTAAGAAACTTTGAGATCCGCGGTAACCGATGAGTTGTGAACCTTTATCCTGCGTGTAGTTATATTCTGGATAAACGGTGATGCTTTGGGTGGCAATATCTGCCTTCAGGATTCCACTCTTAATTAGCGCCGCTCGGACTGCAGCAGCCGTGGTTGAAGTTTTGGCAAGAGCCTCCTTATTTGAACCAGCCACCATTGAAACAATGGCATTTAAGCGCACCGCATCGGGAGTTACTTTGATTCTTCCTTCAGAGTTAACGGTCACATAACGCTTTTCTGGCGCCGCCGCATTTGCATTTGATGTAAGCACTGCAGCCGCAATCAACGCAAGGGCGAGTGCTGGGATAGAGAATTTAAAGAAGCGATTGGTAGTCATGGACTAAGTATCTACTATTTGTTTACTTCTTGCTGTGGTGCAACTGGGGAAAGGCTGTGATTTATAACGAGCGGTATAAATCTATATGATCTTTGATCATACGATCTAAAGAGAAGTATTGGCTAGCCCGCACTTTTCCTGCCTCACCCATAATCTTTCGCAACTGGGCATCTCTTACTAACTTTTCGATCGCATCCGCCATTTCATTTGCGTTTCTGGCAGTTAAGTACCCAGTGCTCTGATCAATCACAATATCGGAGATAGAACCAACACTTGTCGCGACTATAGGTAAACCTGCTTGCGCTGCTTGAATCAAAGTAAGGGGAATTCCTTCATTATCGGAAGTCAAGATCGCAATATCGCTCGCAGCAAAAATTTGAGAGATATCGCTGCGCCACCCCAGGAAAGTCATATTCAAACCTTCACGCGCTGCGCGCTCCTTAGAAGTAGAAAATAGTTCACCTTCGCCGGCGACCAAAAAGTGCAGATCTAAGCCACGTTTACCGCACTCTTTTGCAACATCAAGTAAGCGATCTGGCCGTTTTATCTGAGTCAAACGTCCGACGTAAGTTATATACAAAGTCTCTGGGCTAAGTCCTAAAGCGATACGCGCATCTGCTTTTGTGACCTGTTTAGGTGCGGGCAATCCTGGAAAGAAGACGCGGTACTTTTCACTCTTTCCAATTCCTGAAGCGAGCAACTCATCTTTAACCTTGCTTCCAATCGCTATTAAAACACTGGTGCGAGCGGCGAAGAACTTTTCAATGAAAATAACTACCCGAGTCAGCGGCCGATTAAAGTAACCATGCAGCAAATGTCCGTGGAAGGTATGAACGCGCACAGATCCACGACCTGCCAATAAAGATGCCAATCGCCCCAGGACTCCGGCTTTGGCGGTGTGGGTGTGAATTACATCGGGCTGGCATTTACGGATCAGCGAGACCAAACCAAAGAAGGCTTTTAAATCTGCGAGTAAAGAGACAGATCGCCCCAGACCTGCGGTACGTGTCGCCTTCACATCTTTTGCCACAGTATCTAAATAATCGGCTTCATTTTCATCGCAGAAACCGGTTACGAGAATTTGCTCGATTGCAGATTTATCCAGCCCGCGCATTAACTCGGCCACGATCACTGCAGGTCCACCCACGTTCATACGGGCGATTATCTGCATTACTTTTACCTGCGAAGCCATGTGGTTATCTTCTCGCAAAAAGGCGCCATAATTGCGGACATGGCCACTGGCGAATTCGTCTCTAATTGCACCGCTGATGCGCTCTCGTCCGCCGCTCAATTACTAAAATCTGGCGGTTTGGTCGCACTACCAACGGAGACCGTTTATGGACTCGGCGCAGATGCCATAAATAAAGATGCAGTAGCTCGTATTTACAAAGTTAAGGGCCGCCCCGCAGACCATCCACTGATCGTGCATATCCATTCGATGCAATCACTGGGTGATTGGGCAGATGAAATTCCAGATTATGCAATCTCACTCGCCCGTGATTTCTGGCCCGGCCCGATGACTCTGGTTTTAAAGCGCTCAATACTGGCTGAAGATTTTGTAACAGGTGGCCAACCCACAGTTGGGTTGCGGGTTCCAGATCACGTGATTGCGCTTGCGCTACTTTCCGCCTTTGCAAAAATCGGTGGGCACGGAATTGCCGCACCAAGTGCTAATCGTTTTGGGCAAGTCTCACCGACAACGGCCAAAGCAGTTCAAGAAGAGATCGGTGAATTTCTAGATCAAAACGATTTGATTCTTGATGGTGGCCCTTCCAGCGTTGGCCTGGAATCAACGATTATTGATTGCACATCTGATGCACCCCGGATCTTGCGCCCAGGGGCGATAACAGAAGAAATGATTGAAGTATCCACGGGACTCAAAGTTTCTACAGCTGAAACAAATATTCGAGTCAGCGGTTCGCTCGAAAATCATTACGCGCCAAAAGCAACAGTTTCATTAAATCGCAGACCCGAACCCGGTGAAGGCTTCATTGCGCTTGCAGATATCGCAACACCTGAAAATGTAATTCGTTTGGCAGCGCCAAAAGACGTCGCAGACTTTGCAAGAGTTATCTATGCCGCACTTCGCGAAGGCGATGCGCAAGGATTCCAATCAGTGGTTGTTGCAGAGCCGGCTGGTGATGGACTGGCCCTTGCCATTCGCGACCGCTTAATGCGAGCGTCAAAAGGGCGATAAAACTCCGCTAAGATACGGCGAGTGTTTGGTAGAGATTTAGCCAAATTACAGTGGGGCCTATAGCTCAGTCGGTAGAGCAACGGACTTTTAATCCGTGGGTCGACAGTTCGAGCCTGTCTGGGCCCACGCGCCATCTCCTCAGCCGTAGAAAGATGACTTGTGGCTACCGATCTATCTTGCGCTCGGTTTGTGTGGAGATGTTATATCTATCAAACTAGGGCTTGAATTTCTCACTCCATTTGGCATCGCCTTCGGTCGTTGTGCACTTGGCGCACTGCCTTGTTTCCTTTTTTATTTATCACGGTATTGATAAGTATGAGTGTAAACCAGCTCCAGTGTTGGTGATGATTGCCCTGGGTGTATTTGGCATTGGGTTTGCATATATCTGGAACTTCAAGGTAATGGCACTTGCCAAAAGTGCAATTGCGAGCAGTGTCACGTATTTAACCCCAGTTGTTGCAGTAATTGTCGGTGTTGTATTCTTGCAAGAGAGTATTTATTGTTACGAACCAGTTGGTGCACTCATTGTTTTATCAGGCGCTGCAATTGGTCAAAATCGCATCAAACTCTCAGCCACTAAGTGGGTGTCGTAGCCTCTGGATTCTAAGTGATTTCGCGATAATTGGTTTGTGACGAAAAAACTATTTGCTGCCCTAGTAATTTCCACGCTAATCGCGCCAGCACAGGCGGTGGGAGCGGTAACGATCATCGCAACCCCAACTGCGACAATGGTTTCGCTCGACCAAAAGACAATCACTTTGACCCCGCCGCGGACAAACTCTCCAGGTGCTTGGTCGATCGAAATTGAAAATTCTAAAATTGCATCTGCCAATGGTTTAACGCTCACCTTACTTTCTGCCGGTACCTCAATTATTAGATATGCCCAAGCAGCATCTGGTGCATATAACGCAGCTTCCCGTTCTTCACGGCTAACCGTCACACCGGGAACACCAACGCTCGGTGAATTCAAAGATCAAACGGTCGCACTCTCCGCCGGTTCATTTACACTCACCGCACCTACGAGCTCTTCTGATGGCGCCTGGAGTTTTCAATCACTTGATCAGAGCATCGCAACTATCTCAGGAAATAAAGTCACTTTGCTTGATGGCGGAGAAGTTTCAATTAGAGCAACCCAATCACCAACTCTAAACTGGTTAACAACAACAGCAACTATGAAGTTATCGGTAACAGCGCCGAGCCCAACAGTTGGGACACTTAGCGATATAACTCTTTCGATTGATAGCGTTTCAAAAGTAGAGTTGATTTTGCCAGTATCTAATTCAAAAGGTACTTGGACTTTATCTAGCTCAGATCCATCTGTGGCATCAGTTAACGGACTAACTGTTACTGCGCTTAAAGCAGGCACAACCAAGATCTCCGCAAAGCAGGCGCCGTTTGGAGGCTATCGCTCAATTATCGTCACAATGGACATTACAATTTTGGCAGTTGACCCAGTTGTTAGTGCTGGTGGATTTATTGATCAAACTGTCGAGATAATTCCCGGAACAACACAGGTAAGGCCATTACCGGCGCCAGCATCAAACTCTCCAGGTGTTTGGACCTTTACCTCATCCGATGCTGCGATCGCATCGATGAACGGTAATTTTCTAACTGCGCTAAAGCCAGGCAAGGTAAGTGTTACTGCAGTTCAAGGACCGGCACTTAAATTCGGCGCATCAAAGCCATTTACGATTTCCGTATTTGTTAAGGGACGCCAGAGCCTGACCGCTCCTGCCAACGTTGAAAAGTTATCAGGTGATCCAGATGTGGCAATCGTATACCCAACCTCGCAATCAACTGGAAAGTGGAGCGCTACCTCGAGTGATCCGACAATCGCTGCGGTAAATGGAAGTGCAATCAAGTTGGGAAATGCTGGAACGGCGACAATCACGCTGACGCAGGAAGCAACCGATAGCTGGACTGCAAGTTCTACAACTTATTTAGTCCGCGTAATTGGTGTTAC
>JAQCAO010000070.1 GCA_027731885.1 Actinomycetota bacterium
CCTGAAATTCCAAGCAGGTGACAGATCAGTGAACCTGCACCGCTGCCACGCGCTGCCACGCGAATATTTCTATCTCGCGCCATATCGGTGATATCGGCAACGGTTAAGAAATATGGCTCGTATCCCAAAGTCGCGACAGTTGCGAGTTCATCATCTAAACGCACGCGAGCTTTATTGATTGTGGCTGAATCGTTGTAGCGCCAATTGATTCCAGATTCGCAACGAGTGCGCAGCAAGGTGCGCATCGCACTTGCCGAGCCAGCGCCGACGATATGTGCTTCAGGTAAGTGGATTCCGCCTAAACCAAGATCGCGTTGCGGTGACAAGAGCGCGCGTTCGGCCCATTGACGAGTTGTATTTAAGAGATCGCGTGGGGTGCGCTCTCCAGCAGCGCGCGCAATTTCAGCAGCGAGTGAGATCATTTGATCGCTTGATTTTAAATAACCTTCTGCATTACGCCGCTCCAGATGGCGTTGATGTAAAGGAACTAACTGGCGGGCACAATCTAAAATATCGGCAACGGGTCCATCTGCGGCATCGCGCATCCGTACCGCATTTGTGATTACCGCATCGATATCGTGATCGCGCGCAAAGATAAGTGATCTTGCAGCATGTCCGGTTGAGAAAGGGCCGTTGCCCGCAACTAAATGAGATACGCAATCTATAGCGTGATCGCCAAAGAGTGAGCGGGTCTTATTAAATATTTCTAGCGCGATATCGCTGCGATGTAACGTAAGCGCTTGGCTAACTGGTGATTCCGGGCCATGCAGTAAATGAAGTTGGGTTGAATATTGGCTAAAGCGTTGCAAGAAATCTAAAGTAAGAATCGGTGTGCGATCTGTGGCATTCATATTAAGACCGCTTAATAAACGCACTAACGCGCGCCATCCCCCATCACCGTGAGCCAAGATAGTCACGCGCGGTAAATCTTTAGTGGGCGCGCTCTTAAGATTTGGGTCTGCCAGTAAATCAATCGCCAAGTTAGTGCCGATAATTGGAGCGATTCCGAATTCCAAACAAGCGCTAGCAAAGCGGATCGCACCTGATAAGCCATCGCGATCGGTGAGTGCGAGCGCCGGTGATTCAAATTGTGCAGCGCGTTCTACAAGATCACGTGGCTGGGTGGTTCCGTATTTAAGTGAGAAAGCACTTGATGTACGTAAATGTATAAAACTCATTTTTTCTTCAACTCAAACCTGAATCAAACCTGTTTTACGATCCAGGAACCTGTGATCTCATCGCGTTCGAGTTGAAAGGTATTTAAGGCACCGATCGGTGCTGCTTCAACGGTCCATAAAGCGCGGGCGCCATCGTCAGGGCGATAGATGCCATCGCTAACTCGGTTCCACCAACCACCTGCTTCACACCAACGCGAGAGAACGGCGTGGATACGAAAGCGTTTGCCGCGAAAGGTAAATTCAATAGGTGTGGCCGCTCCATCGGAGATGACATCGTGAGCTGGAGCAACTTCTGGGACTGACATTTTCTACCGCCTCAAGCCTTCCTGTGGATATTCGAACAAGTGTTCGAAAAATAGCCCAAGGCTCTGACATTGGCAAGGCGCACGCCACGCCAGGCCTGAGATAGTTGAAATTTCAACTATCTCCCCTTGCCCTGACGCTTGTAAGCCCAAATAAAAGTTAAATTAAAAGGAGACCCATGGACGCAGTACTCGTAATAGGCCGAATTCTCTTCGCCTTAATCTTCATCACTTCAGGAATCGCTCACTTTGCCAAGCTTGAGATGATGACCGGTTATGCCAAGTACAAGAAACTGCCTGCTGCAAAGCTCGGCGTACTCGTTAGCGGACTCTTCTTCCTACTAGGTGGAATCTACATAGCGCTCGGCTTCTGGGTAGACCTCGGCGCGCTCTTACTGGCAATTACATTGGTACTTGCTGCAGTTATCTTCCATAACTTCTGGACTGAGACAGATGCAACCGCCAAGCAGAACGAGATGATCGCTTTCAATAAGGATCTCGCACTGACTGGTGCATCGCTCATTATCTTCGCGCTTATCTACAGTGGTGCAATTTCAGCAGATGCTTTCGGTCCTCATATCGGAAATATCTCTTTCTTTAACAACTAATTAGCAAAGCACGAAATGGCCTCCCGAAAGGGGGGCCATTTCTATTTACCAGATCGACCATCCGCCATCAACCAAGATATCTGTACCAGTAATCCATTTCCCAGCATCCGATGCAAGAAGTGCGCACGCTCCCTTGATATCTTCCGCCAATCCAGTGCGGTGAAATGCGTTCATTGTTCGAAACTTCTCGGCTTGCACCTTGTCAGTTAAATCATTGGGAATCTGACCCGGACAAATGCAATTAACGCGCACGCCGTGTGGCGAATACTCCGCAGCCAGGGCTTTAGTTAGCGCCAGCGTTCCTGCCTTCGCGGCCACATAAGGCGCTCCAGATCTCTTAAAAGTCTCATTGTAAATTCGCGGATCGCTCGCCAGGCGAGATGCGATAGAGCCGAGAGCAATGATTGAACCGCTCTTTTGGGCGATCATTACCCGGCCAGCAGCTTGTGCACACATATATGTTGAGGTTAGGTTTTTCTCTAGCGTCCACCGAAATTCATCTACATCAGCATGTGGTGGATGTGCAGTGGTATTGCTGCCACCTGCGTTGGCTACAAATACATCGAGCCGACCTTCTCGTTCCATAACTTGATCGACAAGTGAATTTACGCTCTCCTCATCGGTTACATCGCAAGCAAGCGCTGTAACATTCAATGAACGCGCACGCATTGCTGCAGCTGTTTCTTCGCAGAGTTCTGCGCGACGAGAAGCTATGTAGACGTGGGCACCGAGCTCGGATAACGCTTCGGTGAAGGCGCTGCCAAGATGAGTCCCACCGCCGGTGACGATCGCAACGCGGTCTTTCATCGAGAAGAGATCTGTCATAGATCGATTAGTCATATCAACCACCGTTCCTTTTTATAAATCTCTATATTCCTCCATCAAAAGAGCATGTAGTGGCAACGCGCCCAAACCCTTAACACCCAAATCTGCTTTCGGTGAGAGGATTAAACAGTGGAGACCGTTCTCGCGTTAATCGCCGGTGGATTTATCGGCGCTGCACTCGGTTTAGTTGGCGCCGGTGGTGCAATGCTTTCAGTTCCGATTCTGATGTACGGCTTTGGCTTAGATCCCAAACCTGCAACTACTGCAGCACTCGCCATCGTATTACTTGCCGCGCTATCTGGCTTAATTCCAAAGATACAAAAGAAGCAAGTTCTTTATCGCGACGCCTTTGTTATCTGGGGTATAGGTTTAATAACCAACTTAGGCTTTTCATCCATTGTTGAGCAGATACCGGATGCGGTAATTACAACTGGATTTGCTGGCGTCTTAATCTTGGCAGGTGTTTCTATGTTGCGGCCACCTAGGTTAGATGAACAGAAGCGAATGCCGTTTCCGGTATTGGTCGTTTTATCATTGTTTATCGGCACCATAACTGGACTATTTGGTATCGGTGGCGGATTCATTGCGATTCCAGTATTAGTTCTTTACTTTGGAACTCCACAAATTGTGGCCGCGGGAACTTCGCTTTTGATTATCTCCATAAACTCGCTAACCGCTTTCGTTGGCCATCGCTCGCAATGGGCCGATGTGCAGTGGCACATTCCAATTCTGATAGGTGCATCCGCCATTGTCATTGCCCAAATTGCATCGCAGTTGTCCCATAAGACTTCGCCAGTTCTTTTGCGACGAGCATTCGCCTATCTGTTATTTACGATTTCACTCTTTACTGTCTTTAAAACCTATCTTTAAGCTTTTTAATTCTTAATAGCACGCGACATGAACCCGGCTAGAACTAGCATCAGAACCGGGTAAGCCATTCCGACTCTAAGGTTTGTGTATTCGGCAATTAGCCCTGTAATTGAAGGTCCAAAGAAGAACCCAGCGATCCCAATTACTCCAACTCTAGAAATTGCTACAGCCGGTGCCATTCCTGGTGTCTTGCTAGCGGCCAGAATGAATGCGGGAAACATAGGTCCTATGCCCAGGCCTGCGGCAACAAAGCCGATATTTACAATGATCAAAGCTGGGATTGGGTATGAGTCTGACATTGGAATCGCTATCGCAATCGCAATTCCCCAGATGCCTCCACCAAAATAACCGCCAAGTTTTACCAGGCGTGCTGGACCAAAGTGGTCAAGGGCGCGATCTCCTAAGAAACGGCTTACGATCATGGCGAGTGCAAAAGATGCAAATGCGGATGCATAAACTCCTTTCTCGTACCCCATCTCATCCCGCAATAAAATTGCACCCCAATCGCTAGCAGCGCCTTCACCAATCAGGCTTGCCATCAATCCAAATCCCAAGAACCAAAGTGGCATAACTGACTTACCCAATAACGGAATCTTTGACTCGTGTTCTTCTTCGCCTTTATGTCCATCAATGCTTGAAGGAAGTAAGTAATAAGCTGCAATTAAGTAAGCAAAGACTGATACGACGGCGATTGCAATCAAATTAGCTTGAGGTGAAACATGTCGAGTAATCAACCCACCAATAACAGTAGTTAAAAATGCGCCAGTGCTCCACATCGCGTGAAAGGAGGACATATAGCGCCGTCCCAAGATTTTTTCAATCACAGTGCCTTGAAAGTTGTAACACATATCAATAAGTGCGTAACCAAGCCCCATTGTGTAAAGTGTTAGAAATAGCGTTACTGCATTTGTAGAAAGCGCCATCCCTGCCAAACCGGCGGGCATAATAAAAACGCCCAAGAAAATTGTGCGCTGTGAACCGTAGGTATGCATTAAGCGGCCTGCTAGCTGTGCACCGGTTACCGAACCAAAAGCACTTCCCAACAAAACAAATCCAAAAGCACCATTTGAAAGTCCGATGGCATCTTTGATTTCCGGGATCCTTGGAACCCATCCCATAGAAACAATTCCCAACAAGAGGAAACAGATCCACAGAGAATTTCGCGCTAATTTGGCGCGATGAATTTGGTCAAGTGAGCCGCTAGACATTTGCCAAGGGTATCCTGCAACTATGGAAGGTATCTTAGAAAAGGCAGCGGTAAAACGTTTTATTCAAGCCGCCGCAGATCTTGGAGTAAAGGGAGAAGTAACCGTTCTTTCTGAAACTGCCCGAACCGCAGTTGATGCAGCAAATGGTCTTGGAATTGAAGTCGGCCAAATTGCATCTTCGCTAATCTTCAAATTGCCCTCTGGCAATCCACTCTTGATTATCACCAGCGGCCGCCATCGCGTTGATACCGAATTAGTCGCAAAGAATTTAGGAATCCCAGAACTGGGACGAGCTGATGCAAATTACGTCAAAGAAGTTTCTGGATATTCAGTGGGAGGCGTTGCTCCTATCGGGTGGGTTAACAAGCCCGAATTAACTTTGATTGATCAAGCGCTAAATGACTACGAAGTTGTTTGGGCTGCCTCAGGACACCCTCACGCTGTTTATCCAACTTCATTTGCTGAATTAATCAAATGCACCGGTGCGACACCGATGGTTGTTGGAGATTAGCTAAGTAATTCCGAAAGTAACTTCTCTACTCGCAATTTAATCTCATCTCTAATCACACGAACTGGCTCAATCCCCTGCCCTGCTGGATCTTCCAATACCCAATCTTCATAACGCTTGCCAGGATAGAACGGGCAGACATCACCGCAACCCATAGTGATCACCGCATCTGATTCTTGTACAGCCTCAGGTGTTAAAACTTTTGGAGTGTTATTTGCGATATCGATTCCGACTTCGGCCATCGCTGCTACGGCAACTGGATTAATTGAATCTTTTGGTGCAGAACCTGCAGAAAGCACTTCAACGCGCCCCTTTCCAAGTTCGCGCATAAAACCTGCCGCCATTTGTGAACGTCCTGCATTATGCACACATACAAAGAGAACTGTTGGTTTGCTCATTTACTTCTCGTTTCTAGTCTTTGCCTTGGTTTGTTGAAGTTAAAAACTTGGTTAACCCAATACCTGCGATAGCACCGATAATTTGCGCTGCGATAAATGGCAAGACAGATGCGGGGGCAATACCCGCGAAAGAGTCAGAGAGGGTTCGAGCTACCGTAACTGCGGGATTGGCAAAGCTAGTTGATGAGGTAAAGAAGTAAGCGGCAGAAATATAAGCGCCAACAAGAACTGGAATCTTTGCTTCACTCTTTTGAGCGATTGCGGTGAAGATAATAAAGACTAGGCCAGCGGTGGCGAGAATTTCGCTAACAAAGAGATTTGATCCAGTTCGATCTTTCTGCGAGATCTCGATTATTGGTAAGTTAAATATGAAATTAGCTAGCGCCACCCCAGTGACTGCCCCAATTAACTGCGCCGCTAGGTAGGCAGCGGCGAGAGGCGCTGTAATGGTCATTTTAAATAGCGCAACTGTGGTCACAACTGGGTTGAAGTGAGCGCCACTAATCGGCCCCAATATGGTAATTAGAATGTAGAGAATTAGACCGGTTGCCGCAGAGTTGATTGCTAGCTGCACTCCAACATCTTTTGAGAGGTTAGTCGCCATTACACCTGAACCGAATACAACGAGCAATAAAGTAGCGGTGCCGATGACTTCGGCAAGTATTCGTCTCAAATTCACTCCCCAATCATCGGGTATGGATCAGCAGGTAATACCTTGCGGCACGG
>JAQCAO010000071.1 GCA_027731885.1 Actinomycetota bacterium
CGCAGATGTAGTTACGGCGTTGCGCGTTATGGCATGCGCGATGAAATATCCTGTTGCTGCAGCAAAGATAATTATCAAGCCGCCCATAGTTGGTGTACCACGTTTGGTGTGATGCGATGAAGGGCCGTCATCGCGAATAATCTGTCCATAACCGCGCCGGGCTAAGAAGCGAATTAGAACTGGGGTACCAAATAAAGATAAGAAAAAGGCGATTGAGCCAGAAATTAATATCAGTCTCATTCTGAGTTAGCGCTCCTCTTCTTCATCTATTTCCGAACTTGGTTTAATTAACCGGCTAATCTCTGCCGAGATTGAGAGCGCAAGTTCTTCAAACTTTTCAGCGCGAGATGCTTTAACCAGAATTACATCCCCTGCACTCATCTCTGTGATTAATTGCAAAGCATCTTCTCTCTTTTCCAAGAGATGGATTTCGGTTGCTCCATTCAGAGCTAACTTAGAGGAGTACTCCGGAGCCCCAATGCAGACCAAATGATCTATCCCTAACTCTGAGGCAAGGGTGCCAATACCTGCGTGGTGATCTGCTGAGGACTCGCCGAGTTCGTGCATCTTTCCGAGAAATGCCCAAGATTGGCCGCCACGTTCTTGAGCAAATAGCACCAGGGTGCGCAGCGCCGCCGCTACAGATTCAGGGCTTGAGTTGTAGCTATCGTTAATCAAAATTAAATTAGAGATTTCGTCGATCTCCATCCGCCACTTGCTGCGCAAATCTGCAGTCGATAACGCAACTGCAATCTGATCAATTGTTGCGCCTAACGCAGTTGCGGCGGCGGCCGCGGCCAGGGCGTTCGCTACTTGATGTATTCCAACAATTCTTAGGCCAACCGCGGCGCGACCGGCGCTTGTGACTAAATCAAAGTGTGGGCGACCTTCACGGATCTCAACATCTGTAGCGCGAACATCCGCGGATGTGGTTTCTCCAAATGTTAATAATTTGCCGGTGTGGAGAGAGCTCATCTTTGGCGTGAAATCATCATATTGTCCAAGTATTGCAATCGCATCTGGAGATAGAGAGGAAATCATCTCGGACTTCGTTTTTGCGACCGCCTCGGCAGATCCGAACTCGCCAATATGCGCAGTACCTACACGTAAGACCATGCCGATATTTGGTTCTGCCATCTCGCAAAGAAGGGCGATATCTCCCATATGGCGGGCACCCATTTCTAGAATGCAGAACTTTGTTTTTTCATCACATTGCAAAAGTGTGATTGGAGTACCTATCTCATTATTGAAATTACCGGCTGGCGCCACAGTATTTCCTAGATTTTCTAAAATGTGATTGAGCAGATCTTTGGTTGTGGTTTTACCTTGTGAGCCAGTCAAAGCGACTACCTGTAAATCTTTGAGTTGCCTACGTACAAATGTCGCCAGCTTATTTAACGCTGCTAGTACATCTGGAACAACTATGCAACGCTCGTGGGATGGAGTGGTAACTAGTGCAAGTACTGCGCCCCGCGTAAATGCATCACTGATGTAACTGTGTCCATCGCTTTTCTCGCCTTTTAGCGCCAAGAATATTGATCCTGCAATTGCTTGGGTTGAATTGAATACTGGAGCAGAAGTAACAGTTACATCTGAACCCTTGAGTTCTCCCCCCACAACTTGGGCAATTTCGGAGGCTTTGAGCGCAATCACCGCTTCGCCTCAATTTTCTGAGCCAGAATTAACCGATCATCGAACTCCAGAACTTCACCCTTTATCTCTTGGCCAAGTTCATGACCTTTCCCAAGAATTATCACTGTATCTCCAGGTGATGCCAGCGCCGCGGCACATTCGATCGCGCTAGCGCGATCGTTAACAACTTGCGACGGTTTAGCAATCTTTAGACCGCTGACCATCGCATCTAGTATTGCTGATGGATCTTCTGATCTCGGATTATCACTTGTAAAGATCGCAATATCTGCATTTTCAAGTAGCGCCTTACCCATCAGTGGGCGTTTAGTGGCATCGCGATCTCCCCCACAACCCAGAACTGCAATTACTTTTCCAGATGTAAATTCGCGAACCGATTTGAGCACATTGGAAACAGCATCTGGTGTGTGTGCATAATCAACGAATGCATTGAAATTCTGGCCTAACGTAACCTCTTCCAATCGCCCTGCCGCTCCCGAAATCTTGGGGACTATCGCGGCGATGTCGACTGGATCGACTCCAGACTCTGTTGCGATGGCGATCGCCATCAGTAAATTATCGAAGTTATAGCCACCTCGTAAAGTAGTTGTGGTCTCAATTAAGATTCCACCGGCGCCACGAATCTTTAACTGAACTCGCTTGGCGTGAGCATCTATTTCTATGTAGTGCCAGATTGCCTTCGGGTTAGATCTCGACAAGGAGATAACTGGGAGTTCTGTCAGGGATGCCAGCCGCGCTCCATAGTGATCATCAATATTTATAAAGGCCACCTCAGCCATGGAATAGTTGAAGAGCGCAGCTTTTGCCGCAAAGTAGTTCTCCATATCCCCGTGAAAATCTAAATGATCCTGCGTCAAATTTGTGAAGCCCGCAATAGCAAAGTGGGCTCCCTCGAGTCGATGTAATTGCAGTGCGTGACTTGATGCTTCAATCACCAAGTGGCGCAAGTGGCGCTCTCGCATCACAGCCGCCAACGCCTGTATATCTGTAGCCTCTGGCGTCGTCCGCTTGCTGGAGATAACTTCACTACCAATTCGAGTTTCGACAGTACCAATGAGCCCAGAATCGCGATCTGCTCCTTCGAAGAGCTGATGTAACAATGTGGTCACGGTCGTTTTTCCATTAGTTCCAGTGATTGCGATTGAATTTAAATCTCGCATTGGTTCGCCATATAACATTGCCGCTATTCGCCCCGCCAGCAAACGTGGATTATCTACAACGAGAACTGGTAAACCTTTAACTAGTTTTGCGCCTGCTTGATCTGTCAATACTGCAACCGCCCCGGCCTGCTTTGCGTTCTGCGCAAATTCTGCTCCGTGGCGATGGGCTCCTGCAATGGCTATAAATAAATCCCCAGGAACTACCCCGCTGTCGTTATGAGAGGCTCCATTGATCACAATCGCGGCTAAATCGCTTTCACTAATTGAACTTTGCGCGCCAAAAGAGTTTGCGATTTTAGCGAGCGATAAACTAGGAGAATTGAAAGGTCGCATCATCGCTTCTCTGCACTCGCTTGCCTGACCTTGATCTGCATGGCTTGGCTTTGCATCTTTAGCAACTCGCCTTTTGTTAGCGCTATCGGCTTAACCCTGGTTCCGGTTGGTGCTACGTGTTCTGATTGAAGAACAAATGACATCACCTTTTTAAAGACTGGACCACCAAGTGAGCCGCCATAGTAAGCGCCTCTAGGATCTTGGATAGTTACGGAAATTACATACTTTGGATCATCAGCTGGTGCAAAACCAATAAAGGAGGCTGTGTAACCGCTATAGCAACCACATTCAGTGTCGTAACGATTTGCTGTACCTGTCTTGCCAGCAACCCGATAACCATCAATCGCAGCACTTGGCGCAGTGCCTTTCGCGGACACTACTGACTCCATCATTAGACGTAATTGCTTTGCAGTAGTTGCGCTAATTACCCGCTCATTAGTTCGTGGCACTGATGCAGTGAATTTGCCCGAAGTATCTGTGGTGCCAGCAATAACTGTAGGAGAAACTCGTACTCCATCATTTGCAATAGTTGCAAAGATGCTCGTTGCCTGCATAGCTGTAAGAGAATATCCCTGACCAAATGCCACGGTTGGAGCAGTGGTTCCTGACCAATCACTGACAGGATGGAAGATACCGCCTGATTCACCAGGTAGACCTGAACCGGTTGACTTACCCATTCCAAACTTGGAGAGATAGTTATAGAGAGTTTGATTCGAGAGCATCTCGCCGATCTTTATCGTTCCTGTGTTGGAAGAGATTGCCAAGACTCCAGAAGTCGTTAAATACTGCACTGGATGGCGATCGTGATCACGGAATTTCTCTCCACCGCGTGTAAGTGAGTAAGGAACTTTTAATACAGTTTCTGGCGTTACCTTCTTCTCTTCTAGCGCCGCAGCAAGAGTCATCACTTTTCCGGTGGAACCGGGTTCGTAGACATCCTGCACTGATGGATTTCGCATATTTGCGGCAGTAACGCTCTTAGTGTTATTTGGGTCAAAAGTTGGTGCGGTTGCGTGTGCCAAAATCTGTCCGGTCTTAGGATCCATAACAATAACTGTGCCACTCTGAGCACGCGCCTTGTCGACCGCTTCCTGTATGGCATTTACTGCAACCCATTGCACATCTCGATCAATGGTTAATCTCACCGATGTACCTTTTTTCGCTGCAACTATTTCGTTCTGTGAACCTGGAATTTCCGCGTCTAGGCCACGGGCAAATGAGTATCTGCCATCGGTGCCAGTGATAATTGAGTTCATACTTGATTCGATTCCAGTTGCACCAATGCCATCTTGTCGGACAAAACCGATCAGCGATGAAACCAGAGAACCCGAAGGATATTCACGAATAAAATTTCTTTCAGAGAAAAATCCAACGATTCTCTTATCTAAATTCTCTTTACTTAAAGAGGCGTTGAATAACTCAATCGCGCTGCTTAATTCCCGCCAAATCGCTGGTTTGGCGCTTCGCGCAACCATGGCATAACGCTTGGTCCCGGTTATAGCGCTCTGGACTTCAGCGACGGACATCCCAAGATAAGGAGCAGCAAAGGTAGCGGTCTGTACTGCATCGTCGATCATGGTTTGATCCACCACAATATTTATGGCATAGACGCTGCGCGCAAAAGCGACTCCGTTGATATCGGTAATCTCCCCACGCGCTGCTGGAATTGCGCGAGTTGACTGCATCTCATTCGCCGCTTTATTGCGATATTCAGTAGCTTGAATTCCCTGAATTTGAATCAGCCTTGCAGCAAATATAAGAAAGAAGATAAGTATCAAGATAAATAAGGCTCGAATCCGCGTGGCGGAGAGATTTAAATTACCCACGTTTCATCCCTTCATTGGCCAGCGCCTGATCCACCGCATCTAAATTGAGAAATACTGGTGAATCGGAGGGACGCATTCCTAGTGATTGCGCTGTGGCGGCTAGCGCTTCGGGCGAAGAAGCAGCTTCGATCTGTCGGTTAATTGCCTCACGCTCGTCTGCAACAATTTTTGATTCTATTTTTAGCTCAGAGAGAGTGAAGGCATCTTGGGCCAAGAGGATATTTATCGCTAGAAGTATGAGTAAGCCGACGCCACCGACCACCGATAGGAAAGTGGCGAAGAAGCGATGGGTTGCTTGTGTTCCTTCAGAAACACTTGGGACTAATTTGAGAAAAACTTCAGCAGATTTCTCAGTAAATCTCTGGCGAGAGGCGCGAGGTGATTTGATAGCAATTGAATTTAATAGCGCCATTTATGCCGCCACCTTTTCAATTGCCCGCAGTCGTACCGATGCCGAACGTGGATTGATCTCTAGTTCTTGCGCTGAAGGGGTCTCTCCTGATTTTGAGACGAGGGCAAATTTGGCAGCAAATTCAGGAAGATCAACTGGCAAATTTCTCGGGCTCTTAGATGTAGATCTCTCAACAAAGAGCTCTTTAACAATGCGATCTTCTAGAGACTGGAATGAGAGAACTACTACGCGTCCTCCAATTGTTAATAAATCAAGGGCGATCGGCAGGGCGCGAGTAATTGCTCCTAATTCATCGTTTGCCTCAATTCGAAGCGCTTGGAAGGTGCGCTTGGCAGGGTTTCCACCAGTGCGACGGGTCGCAGCGGGAATGCTGGCTTTTACGAGTTCTGCTAACTCTTGGGTTGAGTTGAGGGGCGCTTTGGCACGAGCCTTGACGATATTTTCGACTATGCGAGTGGCAAATTTCTCTTCACCAAATGTGCGCAGAATCTTTACTAGCGCTCCAGGGGCATAAGTATTTACGATCTCTGCTGCTGTAATTCCACGGCTGCGATCCATCCGCATATCTAGTGGGGCATCTTGGGAGTAGGAAAAACCACGGTCTACTTCATCAAGCTGAATTGAAGAAACGCCTAGATCAAAGAGCACGCCATTTACTTCTTTAAATCCGTGTGCTGCAACGACGTTATCAATTTGATCAAAGATCGCGTGTGCGCTCTTAAAGCGATCACCAAAACGGGCCAGACGCGCACTGGCGCGTTCTAAGGCGATCTGATCGCGATCAATTCCAATAACCGTCAGATTTGGGAATTTCTCAAGCAGGGCTTCGGTATGTCCACCTAAACCTAGAGTGCAATCAACGATCACCGGTTTTTCATTTAATAAAACTGTTGGGGAAAGTAGTTCAACGCAGCGATTAAGCATTACAGAAATATGTTGTGTGCTTGCATCGTTCATATACTCCCCCTTTTCTTATACTTGTTTTTTATTTTTCATCTCTCATCTCTGGTCACCGCCGGCCGACGGATCTAACGAAAGTGACACCGGGGAAGG
>JAQCAO010000072.1 GCA_027731885.1 Actinomycetota bacterium
TGGAGGGAGGCGGTAGTGGCCACATCCTCATCAAATGTCGATTTAGCGTTCAAGCGAGAAACCTCTTTCCGTTGGCGCGACTCTACGCTCCGTGCGCAGTTTTGAGCAAGTAAAGAAGTAAGATTCGCAAGTGGATATTGAGTCAGAAGGCGCGATCGCCCTAACCGCTGCGCCTGCGCCAGGAAGCGCGGATGTTGAGGTCGGCGCAGGTTTTAGCGTCCATCTCGGTAACTTTGATGGTCCATTTGATCTACTTCTCCAGCTGATTTCGCGCCACAAGATGGATATCACTGAGGTCTCACTCAGTATGGTCACCGATGAGTTCATCGCATTTATCAGGGCTCTCGAAGCCTCTGGTGAGGGATGGCGCTTAGACCAAGCGACTGAGTTCTTGGTGATAGCTGCGACCCTGCTCGATCTAAAGGCGGCGCGCCTACTTCCGAGCGGTGAGGTGGAAGATGAGGAAGATCTAGCCCTCCTTGAGGCGCGAGATATCCTCTTTGCACGCCTACTTCAATACCGCGCCTTTAAGGAGATCGCCGCGACCTTTGCCCTACAGATCGAGGCGGCCGATAAATCATTTGCCCGCGTCGTGGCCCTTGACCCTGCGCTCTCAGCGCTTCTACCCGAGGTCCTGATAGGCGTGGGTCCTACCCGCTTTGCGGCGATAGCGCAGCGGTGTCTGACCCCCAAGGTTGCGCCGATAGTTGCGGTTCAACACCTTCTCTCCAGCCAGGTCAGCGTAGCCGAGGAGGCGAAACGGGTGGTAGATGCTCTTCGTGCGGGCCGCACCGTTAGTTTCCGGCATCTGATCTCTGACGCTGATTCAACCCTAGTAGTAGTCGCAAGGTTCCTGGCCCTCCTTGATCTTTACCGCCAGGGCGTCCTGCGCTTTGACCAGGTGGTAGCCCTTGGCGAACTGCAGATCAGCTGGACTGGACCTGATTCGGGCGAGATAGAGGCGACAGATGAATTTGATCTCCCAGCAAACCAGATAGAAGAGGCTGAAAATGTCTAATCCCGAGGTTGAACGTTCGATTGAAGCGATCCTGATGGTGGTGGATGAGCCGGTCACCGAGCTGACTTTAGCCTCGGTCTTGGGTGTAACGGTTGATGAGGTAGTCGCTGCGCTGACCAATCTGACTGGCTCGTACGAGGGTCGTGGTTTCTGCCTTAAGGCGATCAACGGGGGATGGCGCTTCTACAGTAACCCAGATTGTTCGGCGGTCGTGGAGAAGTTTGTTCTAGATGGCCAGCAGAATCGATTGACGCAGGCCGCCCTCGAGACCCTTGCGGTAATCGCCTACCGCCAACCAGTCTCACGAGCGCGGGTCTCGGCGATTCGTGGGGTAAATGTGGAAGCTGTTATGAAGACTCTGGTCACTCGCGGCTTGGTAGAAGAGCATGGCCTTGAGCCTGAAACGGGGGCGATCTTATATAAGACCACGAGTTACTTTCTTGAGCGCCTTGGCCTTAACTCATTAGGCGACCTACCCGCGCTTGCGCCATATCTGCCCGACCTTGACCGGCTCGATGAGGTCCTTGAATCTCTTACTGATTAGCCAATTCTCAAGGGGCCATTTGGCCACGCTCTCGCTCTAGCGTAGACTCGCCCACTCAAGCCTTCCGCTTCCATAGCGCCCGCGCCCAGATTTATCGGGGTTTAGGGGTATGGGGGAGGTCAAATGCGACTGTCGAGAATGGATAGCCACGAAATGCCCGAGATCCGCCTTAATAAGATAATCGCCGACGCTGGAATCACCAGTCGTCGTGGCGCAGATGAGTTGATAATCGAAGGCCGCGTGAGCGTTGATGGCTTCGTAATTCGTGAGCTCGGGGCTAAATTCGACCCTAATTTGGTTAAAGTCTCGGTCGATGGCGAGACAATTACGCGGTCAATGTCTAAGACTTATTTAGCACTTCATAAGCCAAAGGGCGTTCTGTCTACGATGTTCGACCCTGAAGGGCGTCCCTCACTCTCGGACTTTATCAACCTGCGCACTGAGCGGTTATTTCACGTTGGACGCTTAGATAAAGACTCGGAGGGGCTCATTCTCTTAACAAATGATGGTGATCTTACCTTTCGCGCAACCCACCCCTCGTTTGGGCTTGAGAAGACATACATTATTGAATTTGATGGAAAGCTCCCAACCGGAGTAGACAAGGTCCTGCTAAAAGGTATCGAGTTAGAAGATGGGATGGGCAGGGTTCTCTCCTTTAAGCAACTCTCGCCACAATGGATCGAGGTCAGCATTCACGAAGGCCGATATCACATCATCCGCCGATTGATGGAGGCGGTCGATGTAAAGGTACTTCGCTTGGTCAGAACAAAGTTTGGTCCGATCTCCCTTGGGGATACCGTTGAAGGAAGATGGCGAGATCTCAATAGCGGTGAATTAGCAAACCTACAAAAAGCTTTAGATTTATAACGTTTAATCAACATTGTATAGTTTTAACTTTAAAACCATATGTAGATAATAAAAATCGAAGAGGAAATAATAAGGTTTTATCGACATTTATAAGAAATATGACGCTCAGGGAAGCCATTTAAAACCTATTTATCGATAATCCCAATATCTCAACCTTCGGAGTTAGTTATCAGAGGTCGCAGATGCGATCACAGGAAAAACCGTTAATCGATATAAGGTTAAAAATATTTAGTGAGTTATAAATACCGCATAGAAATGAAGGTAAGGGGTACGATTTGCCAATGTCTAGCGTCAGAGCGGTACGTGGAGCGACCCAAGCATCGGCTAACTCAGCTGAGGCTATCGGGGTTGCAACTAAAGAGCTCCTCCTTGAAATGCTGAGCGCCAACCAGCTGACACCCGCCGATGTAATCTCGGTCATCTTCACAGTTAGCCCGGATCTCAACGCCGCCTTTCCCGCAGGTTCAGCCCGAGAACTTGGTTTTAGCGAGGTTCCTCTAATTTGTAGCGTGGAAATCAATGTACCGGGAGCCCTTGAACGGACAATCAGGGTCATGGCGCACGTGGAGACGAGCCTTTCCAAGAGCGAGATCTCGCATATCTACCTCCGCGCAGCGAAATCCCTTCGTAGAGATATCGCCCAATAAGTGAGAAAAGGTTAGAAATGGAGCCCTTTTCACCCAATCAACCCCCGTTTAAGAGCGTTCGAATCGTTGGCTCTGGGCTAATTGGGACATCTATCGGTCTCGCTCTGGTCGCGCAAGGTATTGAAGTAGATATGCGAGATATAGATAACCGCGCAGAACTATTGGCTCGAGATCTAGTTAAATCGCAGGAGATCGCAGATCCCGAGATAACTATCCTCGCCCTACCGAGCAGCGCCCTTGCCGGCGCTCTTGAGAGCGAGTTTGCTCGCAACCCAGCATCGAAATTTATAGATGTTAGTAGCGTTAAGACTAAACCTTTACTCGATGTATCAACTTCCTCGATCCCTGGCAGCAATTTTCTAGCCACCCATCCGATGGCGGGGCGCGAGGTCGGAGGAGCTGAGTCAGCTCGCGCCGATCTCTTTCAATCCCGGAGCTGGGTCTATCTTCCCGTCAATCTAGCCGGCGTTCCAGTTGGCTCTGATTTGATCTCCGCAGGGCTCTGGTTGATCAAGGCGCTAGGAGCTACTCCAGTTGCAATGGAGGCGAGAGAGCACGATCGAGCGGTGGCGCTGGTTTCGCACCTTCCACAGGCGGTCTCCTCTTTACTGGCAGCGCAACTCACTTCAGGTGATGGTTCAGCGTTGACGCTAGCTGGGGCTGGACTTCGCGATACAACGCGAATTGCAGCTTCAAGCGCACCTCTTTGGGACGAGATCTTGACCTTAAACGCCGCTGAATTGCTGCCGCTATTGATAAATCTACAAAGCGATCTTGGCGCGCTAATTGAGGCACTAAAGAGCGGTAGATCGGTCTCATCCTTCATTGAAAAGGGCGCTCAAGGAAGAGCGTTGATCCCAGGCAAGCACGGGGGAGTGGCGCGCGAGTACACCTACTTGCCCGTCGTTATTGAAGATAAACCCGGTCAATTAGCTTCCCTGGTCTCAGAGTGCGCCGCCGCTAATGTAAATATCGAAGATCTAACAATCGAACACTCACCAGGGCAATTTACGGGACTGATTACCCTTGCGCTCTCAAAGAGCGATGCTGAAGTTCTTAGCAAGCATCTAATTGCTTCGGGATGGAACGTTCACGCTCCGAGATAGAATATGAACTGCGCAAATTAATCTTGATATGCGCAAGCAACGATGGGAAGTAAGTAAATGATCGTCGTAGCTATAGATGGACCAAGTGGTGCCGGTAAGTCGAGCACTGCGAAAGCGATCGCAAAGCGCGCCGGATGGAGTTACCTAGATACCGGTGCTTTATACCGCGCTGTTACTTGGCTGGCACAACGCGAAAACGTTGAGGATGCAACAGATCTTTTGGCAGCGCTGAAGAGGTTTCCATTACGCTTTGTTGCAAATCCCGACAACCCAGAAGTTTTTGTAGGTGATATTTGCGTTAACTCAGAGATTCGTACCGAAATAGTCACTGACGCGGTGAGTAAATTTAGCGCCCTCGCTGAAATTCGCGCTGAGTTGTTGATCGTGCAGCGAAAATTTATTGCGAGTGCTGATCGTGGAATGGTCGTTGAAGGTCGCGATATAGGTACTGTTGTTGCACCAGATGCCGCGTTAAAGATTTATCTACAAGCAGATATCACCGCCCGCGCCGAACGTAGATCAGCAGAGATAGATGCAACGTCAAAGGAAGTTGGAGAGTCCCTCACTGCACGTGATCAAATTGATTCAACGCGCGCTGTTTCTCCATTGGCCAAAGCGGTTGATGCGGTATTAATCGATTCAACCGATCTAACATTGCAAGAGACCGCAGATCGCATTTGGGAGTTATTAAGAGAACGCTCTTTGCTGGGGCTTCCAATAGTTGCGATCCTAGGCAGACCAAATGTCGGAAAATCGACTCTAATCAATCGCTTTATTGGTCGTCGTGAAGCGATCGTCGAAGATACCCCTGGCGTAACTCGTGATCGCGTTCAGTATGAATGCGAATGGGGCGGGCGGCGATTTATTGTTATGGACACTGGTGGTTGGGAATCAAAACCTGATGGAATTTCTGTGCAAGTTAGCGCATCTGCAGAACTCGCGATGCAAGAAGCGGATGTTCTAGCCTTTGTTGTAGATGCACACGTGGGAGCTCTCGATGAAGATGACATCTTGGTTCAAGAACTGCGTAAAGTGAAGAAGCCGATGGTTTTGGTCGCCAATAAAGTTGATAGCGATGTGGATGAGGCAGATGCGCACGCGTTGTGGAATCTAGGGCTAGGTGAACCAAGATTTGTTTCAGCACTTCATGGTCGCGGCAGTGGCGATCTGCTGGATTACATTGTCTCTGAAATGCCTGAGGTCGGAGGCGCGCAAACGCAAGATGGTTATCGCAAGATCGCCTTGATCGGTCGACCGAATGTAGGTAAATCAAGTTTGCTAAATGCCTTAGCTGGTGAAAATCGTTCTATCGTCGATGAGGTTGCAGGTACAACTCGTGATCCTGTAGATGAATTAATTGAATTTGGCGGATCGATCTGGCGTTTTATCGATACTGCGGGTTTACGGAAGAGAGCAAATCAGGCAAGCGGTACAGATTATTACGCAACCTTAAGAACTCAGGCGGCACTTGAAAGATGTGAGTGTGCAGTTGTTGTACTCGATGCATCAGTACCAATTTCAGAGCAGGATCTACGGGTTATCACCATGGTTGAAGAAGCGGGCAAGGCGATGGTGATCGTGATGAATAAGTGGGATCTAGTGGATGAAGATCGTCGTAACCAATTGGATCGCGAGATCGATCGTCACTTGGATCAAGTCGAATGGGCGCAACGAGTCAATGTGGCAGCTAAAACTGGTTGGCACAGGGATCGCTTAGCACCAGCGCTTCGCACCGCAATAGATAGTTGGGAGCGACGTGTGCCCACCGCCAAACTCAACTCATTCCTTGGAGCACTTATCGGTGCAACTCCACCACCGGTTCGTGGCGGCAAACAACCAAAGATTTACTATGCAACGCAAGCAGGTATCGCACCACCTAAGTTTGTAATCTTTTCGAGCGGCTGGATCGAAGCTTCATATCGCAGGTTTATTGAACGCCGTCTTCGCGAGGAGTTTGGTTTTCCAGGCACTCCTGTCCAAGTTGCGATCCGAGTAAAAGAACGCGATTAATGGCCAAGCCCAAACTCCTCAATATCCCAAATGCCTTGACCGGCCTTAGGGCGCTGGGGGTTCCACTCTTTATCTATCTCGCCCTCTATCTCGAGGCAGATGGTTGGGCAATTTTAACCCTGGCTATCGGTGGGGCGACTGATTACCTAGATGGGAAGTTGGCCCGCGCTTGGGGCCAAGAGTCGCGCTTTGGCGAGATCGCCGATCCTGCGATAGATC
>JAQCAO010000073.1 GCA_027731885.1 Actinomycetota bacterium
GAAGTTGCGGTGCAGATGATCAAAGGGGATGTAGATCAACTGCGACATAGGTAAAGAGTATTTGAATATGCTGCATTAGGCTCTGTCTATGAAGAAGTTCCGGGCGCTAGCAAAGGCTTCACACTTTGGGCCGACGTTGATCGTGACCGCGATTTCGTGGTTCTTCGCCGAGTATTACTGGTGGGAAGGCCCGGCATTTGTAATCGCCTTCGGCGTCTTTACGGGGCAGTTGGTGGTGGGTTGGAGCAATGACCTTTATGACTACGCCGATGATCTAAAACATAACCGGTTAAATAAGCCTTTAGTTGCAGGGGATATAAGTGCAAATTATTTAATCAGATGGCTGCGCTTTATGGTGCCATTCTCATTTGCCGCGAATTTGCTTGGCCCGCTTGGCTTAAAGGGCGGGCTGGTTTATATGTTTGGGATTTCAATGGGGGTGGCATATAACTTCTACTTTAAATTTAATATCTTCTCTTGGTTGCCATATGCGCTCGCCTTTGCGGCGCTGCCATCTTGTATTGCGATCTCAAAAGATATAAATCCGCCAGTGTGGATGTGGCTGGGGGGAGCGCTCTTAGGAAGCGCCGCACACTTTATAAATGTGCTTAAAGATATTGATCAAGATCGCGCTAGCGGCATTGGCGGTGCTCCACAACGAATCGGCAAGACAGGATCAATCGTTGCCGCAGGGCTATTAATCGCCTTGGGGATATTTACTCTGGTATTTTTTTAACGAACGCTGCGCATAACGGCGGTGACTTTGCCGAGGATCTCGCAGCTATCGCCATTGATCGGCTTAAATGCGGGGTTGGCAGGCAGTAACCAAATGTGGCCGTTCTTGCGCTGGAAAGTCTTAACAGTTGCTTCGCCATCGATCATTGCCGCAACGATCTCGCCATTGTTGCAATCTTTCTGCTCGCGAATAACGACGTAATCGCCATCGCAGATGGCGGCATCGATCATTGATTCACCAACGACCTGCAACATATAGAGATTGCCCTTGCCGACGAGAGTTTCAGGCAGAGCAAAGGTTGATTCAACATTTTGTTCTGCGGTGATTGGACCACCGGCTGCGATTCGGCCAACAAGTGGCACCTGTTTGGTCGCTTCAACTTCGATCTCTGATTTCTCACCGGGCATCAAGATTTCAAGGACGCCACCGCGCGTTGGGTGGGGGGTTATAAAGCCCTTTTCCTCGAGGATTTCCAGCTGGTATTTAACGGATGCTGGGGAGCTGAGGCCGGCAGCGGCTGCGATCGCCCGCATAGATGGGGGAAACCCCTGATCGTCCATACTGGCCTTGATGACCTGCAGGATCTTGAGCTGGCGGGCGGTGAGGCCGTGTTCGCCTGCTGCTTGATCTGGGAGTTCAGTGACCTTGGCGCTGGAAGTCGGTTTTTTGCTCATGGATACAGAGTGACACAGCCGGCGAAAAAAATCAAACATATGTTCGAAAATAGCTTGCCGATGTCGGTGGGGTGCGCTTTAATTAGCCTTGTTCGAACAACTGTTCGAATACCTTCCCCAAGGTAAATCCCCAAAGCAGTACCAGCAGGAGAAAACCATGAGCACTCTTTCACTCAACGTAACACCAGCTAAAACCCTTATAAATCAAGGCGAATACAATGCTTACAAGGGTATGTCGACCAATCCGTCCGGTGTCCGTTTAACACGTCGCGGTCGTTTAGCTCGTACGCTCTTGGTTCTCTCACTGGCTGTGCTCCTGGCCAGCGTCTTTGGCCTCAATGCTGGAGCCAATAGCTCTGAACAAGTGGGCGCCCCAACGACCTTTATCCAGGTCACTGTCGCCCCAGGAGATACCCTCTGGTCGCTAGCGACCCGTTTAGCCGATGGTGGAGATGTGCGTGCGCTAGTCGATGAGATCGCCTCAGTTAACTCCTTGGCGAGCGCTGAAGTTCAAGCAGGGCAGAAGCTCCGCATCCCGCTTGGCTAGATTGGCTAAAGAGCCCGACACGCCGGTAGGTAGGTATTTACCTACTCAACAGGCAAAGTCTCAAGATTTGCTTTATAGTTCCCACTATATGTAGGGGTCGGAGCGGTTAAAACTTCCATAAGTAGTGTTTTTACGGTAGTTTTCGCGGTCCACCAATACATCTAAATTTGGAAATATCTAGTATTTCGAAGGGAGACACGCCGAGATGATTTGCCCGTTCTGCACACACGATGATTCTCGAGTCGTCGACTCTCGTCCGGTTGAAGATGGCACACAGATTCGCCGTCGCCGCGAATGCCCACAATGTGGCGAGCGCTTTTCAACTCAAGAGGTCGCCCTCCTCAACATCATCAAGCGAAGTGGCGCAACCGAGCCATTTGCTCGCGAAAAAGTTTTGGTCGGCGTACGTAAAGCCTGCCAAGGTCGCCCAGTCGGCGAAGATGATCTAGTCCTATTGGCCCAGCGCGTTGAAGAGAGCCTTCGCCGCACCGGTAAAGCAGAGATTGAAGCTCAAGAAGTGGGACTTGCAATCCTTGCGCCACTTCGCGAACTCGATGAGGTCGCCTACCTGCGTTATGCCTCGGTATACCGTAACTTTTCCTCCCTTGAAGATTTCGAAGGCGAGATCGCGTTACTGCGAGCAGTGCCTTCGACTACAAATTCCTCAGTAAAAGAAGAAAACGACGCCCCATCGTCACGTACCAATCAACCAGCAACGAGCAATCGTTAATTTAAGAAGACGGGAAAATAAAAGATGTCAGATACGGTCATCAATCGGCCTGTAAAGATCAAAGCTCACAACACCGTAAAGGGTAAGGGCTTAACGATCGAAAGAATTTATACAACTGAGGGTGTTCACCCTTACGACGAAGTTAAGTGGGAACGTCGCGATGTAGTCCAGGCGAACTGGAAAACCGGGGAGACTGTCTTTGAACAACTCGGCGTTGAGTACCCAGACTTCTGGTCTGTAAATGCTTCAACAATTGTTACAACCAAATACTTCCGTGGGGCAGTAGGAGCAGAAAATCGCGAGTGGTCACTTAAGCAAGTTATCGATCGCGTAGTTCTTACATATACAAAGGCCGGAAAAGAATTTGGTTACTTTGCAACAGATAAAGATGCAGAGATCTTTGAGCACGAGCTAACACATATGCTCTTGCACCAGATCTTCTCCTTTAACTCACCAGTTTGGTTTAACGTCGGTACAGCTGCACCACAGCAAGTAAGCGCATGCTTTATCTTGTCGGTTGATGACACGATGGATAGCATCCTTAATTGGTATCGCGAAGAAGGAATGATCTTCAAGGGTGGATCAGGTGCAGGTCTTAACTTGTCACGTATCCGTTCTTCCAAGGAACTTCTAAAGTCCGGTGGCACAGCTTCTGGCCCAGTTTCATTTATGCGCGGTGCTGACGCGTCCGCTGGAACAATCAAATCAGGTGGCGCAACCCGTCGCGCAGCGAAGATGGTTGTTCTAGATGTTGATCACCCAGATATCGAAGAGTTCATTGAAACTAAGGTCAATGAAGAAGACAAAATTCGTGCCCTTCGCGATGCTGGCTTTGATATGGACCTCGGTGGAAAAGACATCATCTCTGTTCAATACCAGAACGCAAATAACTCAGTCCGCTTGTCAGATAAGTTCATGCAAGCAGTTGAAAATGGAGAGCAGTTCGGTCTAACGGCTCGCTCAACTGGTGAAGTTATCGATACAGTGGATGCGCGCGAACTCTTCACAAAGATTGCACAAGCCGCTTGGGCATGTGCTGATCCTGGAGTTCAATTTGATGACACCATCAATGACTGGCACACAACTCCAGAGTCAGGTCGCATCAATGCGTCAAACCCTTGCTCTGAATACATGTCATTAGATAACTCATCTTGTAACTTGGCATCACTTAACTTGATGAAGTTCCTAAAGGATGATGGATCATTTGATGCAAAGACATTTGCACGTGCATCAGAACTGATCATCACTGCAATGGATATCTCAATCTGTTTCGCAGATTTCCCAACTGAGGCAATCGGTGACACAACACGCGCTTACCGTCAACTCGGTATCGGTTATGCAAATCTCGGCGCGCTACTTATGGCATCAGGTCTTGCATACGATTCAGAAGGTGGACGCGCGCTAGCAGGTTCTATTACCTCACTTCTAACTGGAACAACATACAAGCGCTCAGCAGAACTTGCGGGCATTGTTGGACCGTATGCAGGCTTTGCACAAAATGCTAAGCCTCACGCACGCGTAATGCGCAAGCACGCAGCTGCATCATCTGCTGCGAAGCAGCTTACAACTCTCGATATCGATGTCTGGGCTGAAGCTAATAAGGCTTGGGATGCATGTCTATCAACTGGCGATAAGAACGGCTGGCGTAACGCACAGATCTCTGTGCTTGCCCCAACCGGAACAATCGGCTTGATGATGGATTGCGACACAACTGGTATCGAACCTGACTTCTCACTTGTTAAATTCAAGAAGCTCGTCGGTGGCGGTTCTATGCAGATCGTTAACCAGACAGTTCCTGCAGCCCTTCGCAAACTCGGATACAACGAAGAGACAATTGAAGCGATCGTTGAATTTATCGCGGCAAATGGCCACGTAATCGATGCTCCAGGGTTAAAGCAAGAGCACTACGAGGTATTTGACTGTGCACTAGGTGCGCGCTCAATTGCTCCAATGGGCCACGTACGCATGATGGCTGCTTGCCAGCCGTTCCTTTCAGGTGCGATTTCAAAGACGGTTAACCTTCCAGAGGATGCAACTGTTGAAGAAGTGGAAGAAGTTCACCTAGAAGCATGGCGTATGGGTATTAAGGCACTTGCCGTATACCGCGATAACTGCAAAGTTGGTCAGCCACTTTCAGATGGCAAGGCGAAGAAGAAGGATGCACCTGTTGAAGCAGAAGAACTTGCTACTCCAGTTCGCAAGCGCCTTCCAAAGTCACGTCCATCAACAACAACATCATTCTCTGTTGGCGGCGCCGAAGGTTATATGACCTCAGGTGCATATGCTGATGGTGCACTTGGTGAGGTATTCCTAAAGCTGGGCAAGCAAGGTTCAACGTTGGCCGGTGTAATGGATGCATTCTCAATCGCAGTTTCAATCGGGCTGCAATACGGTGTTCCACTAGAGACATTCGTCGAGAAGTTCACCAACTTGCGCTTCGAGCCAGCAGGTATGACAGATGATGCCGATATCCGGATGGCGCAATCAATGATGGATTACATCTTCCGTCGTTTAGCACTTGATTACTTGCCATTCGAACAACGTTCAGCGATGGGTCTATTCACTGCTTCAGAGCGCGCCCGCGCCCTTGAAACAGGCGAGTACACACAAGATGCATCACCTGCGAGTGCTGATACCCCAAAAGCACAAGCAGTAGTTGCTCCTGTGGCGGCTCCTGTGGTTGTAAAAATTGAACCTGCTCCACTTGCACCAACAGTTGGTTCATCTTCTGATCTCCTAGAGTCAATGGGAATCAAATCAGATGCACCACTTTGTATGACTTGTGGCGTCAAGATGCGTATGTCTGGCGCTTGCTTCGTCTGCGAAGGTTGTGGCAATACATCAGGTTGCAGCTAAAAAGCGTTAATATAAAAACCCGTCGCATCTCTGCGGCGGGTTTTTATCTTGGTTAATGGGAGATATCGGTGCCGCAGGCTTTACCGCGCAAACTTGTGCATCGGTTGGTGCTTTTAAATGCTTTAAGTTCATTTCTAATGGGCTCAATGACCTTCTCGATTCAACTGATTAAACGCGATTTTGAGTTAACTCGAGTTGTCGCAAGTCTGCACAATATTGGTTTAGCGCTATCGCTGGTTGTTATCTCGATCGCGCTCTTAAGAGGCGGCCATTACCGCCCAGCACATCAAACGATTAGATTTGGCTGGAGCTTATTGATCTCAGGTTCAATTCTTTACTGCCTAAGTCCAAGTATCTACTTCTCTATCCCTTCGGTGCTTGTCTTCGCGTCGTGTTCAGTAATTGCGGGCAACACCTCCACTGCGATTTTAGGGTCGCATTCTAAAACCGCCCTTAAAAATATGTTTCGCACAACTGGCGTTGGCTTATTCGTTGGAGCGCTTGCACCCACGCTGATCGGCTTGACCACGCAAGTAGACATTCCTTGGCGTTTAACTATGGCCACAACTGCCGCAGTAATTGGTGCAATTGCGATCTTTCTGATTCCTGAATTGGAGGCGCGCCCCGAGCCAGAAGATAAGTTAGGCAAGATAATTTGGGATAAACCAATTCTCTATATTTTCTTCTTCGCTTTTCTGACGATAACTATGGAAGTTTCACTTTCTGCTTGGGCCTTGGATTTACTCACTGATCGCGGCGCTTCGGTAAAGGTAGCAATCTTGTTTGCAACAGTTGGACCATATTTCGTTGCTTTAACGCGAAT
>JAQCAO010000074.1 GCA_027731885.1 Actinomycetota bacterium
ACTAAAACCCCATCGCGCCCATTTGCTCTGGCTAGGTTCTTAGTCATTGCCACAGCGCCCGATTTTGAAATTCCATAGATGACCGAGCCAGGAAGGCCGCCCGAAAGACCTGCCGTGGAAATGAAGTTGGTGATGCGTCCCCACTTTCCTTCGCGCATTATCCTTGCAGCACCCCGTGAGATAAAGAATTGACTTCGCAAATTGACATTTATCGTTAAATTCCAGTGCTCTTCATCAACATCTTCCGGAAGAACGTTCTGCAATACCGCAGCGGTATGAACCAAGATATCTATCCGATTAAACTTTTGATAAACATCTTTTATCAGCTGATCGCAGCTATTGACTGAAGAGATATCAGTATTGAAAATTGCAGTCATCGCATCAGGATTTCCAGCAAGAACCATGGCTTGCGTCTTCTCTAATTCGTCCTGATTGCGATCAATCAGCGCAACATTTGCCCCATACTGAGCCAGAGTCAGTGCACATTGACGTCCATAACCACCAGCAGCTCCGACAATCATGGCTAGCCGCCCTTTGATTCCTAAAAGTTGATCAATTGAATTCATCGTCACTCCTTGGCTAAGATCTTAATTCTGCCACTAAAGCCCATATATTTATATCTTCATAACTGATACCTTTGCGACGTGTTTGAACTGGTAGCAGTTTTTGCTGCTTTCACAATGGGCCTCGGAACATTTCTTACCAAGGGGATTACGACACAGATCCCATTCCTCACAACGTTAGGTCCACTCTTTCTCCTTAACTGCCTCTTCACCCTGCCAATTGCATTTGTTCAAAGAGGAGATTGGGTCGTATTTGAACCAAAGATCCTCGCACTTCATCTAAGTGCGGCGATCACAAGCGCAATCGCTGGTTATTTCATCTTTGGGATTATTAAACGAAGTTCGGCATCAATATCTTCAATCTCAAGCACTCTTTCGCCGGCTGTCGCTTTAGTACTTGCGCCAATATGGTTAGGAACAAGTGTCTCAGCGCTACAAGTCGTAGCCGTCATCGCTCTCATCGCCGCAAGTCTCTACCCAATCCGATCAAGTATTCCGGGCTTGCGATTGGGAACAACCATCCTCCTTACTCTCTCAGCTGCTCTTGCCGCTGGTTTCGTCTCTGTAAATATCGCAGTTCTTGGAGCAGAAGGCATCAGCGTTTCTGAGACTTTCATAGTTAGACAAATCCTTGCTGGTCTTATATGTCTTGCGATTTTTCCACCAAAAGGCTTAACAAAGAACGATCTTTTCAAGTTAGTGCAGAGAGCATCGCTCATCGCAGTGGGATCCATTGCCTCGATTTATGCTATTCAAGGTGGGGAAATTATCTTGATGGTTTCGATTCTTGCAACAGTATCGCTCTGGGTGTTGCTCTTTGAATCATTTTCTCACAAGAGTATTCCAGATCGATCTACAATAATTGCGGCAGTGATCGCCGTCGTGGGAATCATATCTCTTAGATTCGTAAGTTAACTCGCTGGGTTACAGCGCTTTAATAGCTTGATCCAGAACTTCCAGCATAATTTCAAGGCCACCAGATGCAACGATGCTCTGCTGTGACTGGTAGTTATTCTGCTGGTAGGCGATCTTGGTAGGTAGGTAGAGATAACCAGGTCCATTGGTCATATCAAGAAAGATAATCATCCGGTCGGCATTTCTGCGACGTAGATCACGCGCTAATTCTAAATACGCTTCGCCACCGTGAGCGATCACGATCGCATCACCGAGCTGCCAGATCCAGACCGGATGCTTCACCGTTCCATCACCGGTGACGTAATCAATTCGAATTTCGTGTTGTTTTCTAATTCTAAAATTTAAGAAAACTTCAGTAGCGGTAATTGAAGCCCAGGCGGTTCGCATCTGCTCATCAGTTAAAAGATCTTTGTGGGGCATTTCTACATAGATCTTCTTGCGATCAAAGAGTTCGTTGGGATCCACCTTTGTCGGCAGCCACGAGGCGAGGTTTGAACCGGAAGTAATCACTTGGTCAAAGCGAAGTTCGTGTGCTGGTGCAAGCATGCTTGCCAGCGTTGCCAAAGTTGCATATCCCAACATCTCACCGTTGCGATCAGCAACAGAAATATCTCCTGAATATTGCTCTTTCGGTGCGACATTTCCGCACGCACCAAGTAAGAAGAGCATTGGCGCATCGGTTGCTTCAACGATTAATTCCCGTGCCCTACCAACATAATCCGGGCTGATTAAATCGCTCTCCCAACCAACTGATGTGGGGTGGCATCCGTAATTAACAATAGTGAGAATTATCTTTCCACTCTGATCAGTCACTCGGCCGATAACTAAAGTGTCATCTGGTTCCAACTCTGGGTTGTAACCAACGACTACTTGGGTAGATTCACCATCGGTTACCAATAGATCGCGCACTGAACCAAGGGCGCACTTTCCATAAGCCCAAGTTAAATCTGCCTTCTGCCGACTTTGAATCGCACTTTTTCCTGCAGAAATCAGCGCTTCGATAGTCTTTTCAATGTAGCCCGCAACTAATTCACCGCCTTCGCGCATCGGTTCGTGAAGGCAGAATGGTGGACCTTTATGGGTCTGGCTGAGATTAACCAGGATCGAATCGATATCTAGCTCTAATTCGCGCGCTAAGCGAGCTCGAAAATTAACCACATCACATTGATGGCACCCGATCCATCCGAGATCTAGCCCATAAATTAGCGAGATATCACGATCACCATCACTGCTAATTGCAGCAACAGTTGCCTCCATTGGTTTATGTACACCGCGAGAAATAGCGCTCTTACTCTTGCCCCAAGGATTTGCTGAGATTCCGATCGGGGGAGTTATATCAACAGTTGCAACTCCGATTTGTAGAAGAGAAAGGTAAGCACCTTCGCGATCTACCGCTGGTCGTGCTTTACTCATCTACTTTTGAATTTTCGGCATTCGAGCAATTGCTGCAGAAACCTCATCAGTAATCAATTCAAGTGCGCCAACTTCAAGAAGTGTTTGCCAGGATTGATAACGAAAACGTGTGTAAGCCTCTGGCGTTGGAATATAGACATATCCCGGTCCGTTGGTGCAGTTGAGAACAAAAATGACGCGATCTGGATGTCTGCGACGCAGCTCCATTTGGAAATACGAATATGCCTCACCCGGTTGCCCGACAATGATGGCATCGCCCCAGGCCCAGATCCAGACTGGATGTTTCGCTCTCTGATTTTCCAGAACGTAACCAGTTCGCAATTTACGTGCCCGTGCCAGACGAGTTTCGCGCGCGCCAGCATCGATATCTTTCCAGCGCTCTGCTAACTCTTCAAAAGTTGGCAGATCCTGTAGCGGAACATCAATATCTAAACGGATCGCATCTGTAAATGTCGAACTCTGGTAAGGAAAGTCTTCCCATTCTGCAAGCAGGCCGCCAGATTCAACGCGATTCTTAAAGCGCATCGCCTTACCTGATGGAATCATCTTTTCCAGAACCGCAAGTGATGCGAAGCCAAGTATGCGTCCATTCTTGTCTGCGATCTCGTGATCTCCGACATAACCGTCACGTGGAGCTAAATCTCCAGAAGCGCCTTGGAGAAAGAGCATTGGCGCACCAGTCTTGTGCTCAACCATTTCTCGAGTAGCGCCGATAAAATCTGGCGATACATCAGTATTTTGCCAAGCAAGAGTTGTTGGATGACATGCGTAATTGACAATGGTTGCAATAATTTTGCCGGAAGCATCACTTACACGACCAACTGTGAGCGTGTCATCTGCGGGCACATCGGGATTAAATCCGACGATATCAACTTCACCACAAGGAAGTTCGCGATCGACTGCAAGATCACATTTGCCATATGCCCAAGTAAGAGTTGCGGCGATCGCCCCATCTTTAGCTTCTTTACAGGCGCTAATAATCGAATCAACTGCAAATTGATGATACGGCTCAAGTAATTCGCCACCTTCGAGATGAGCAACATCGCAAGCAGTATTAGGACCGGCGTGAGTATGGGTAAGGTGTAATTGAAGTTGATCTTCTTTAATGCCTAGCCCTGCAATAACTTTGCCGCGGATATTTAAATCATCGTTGACCCCCTGCCACCAGCCCCAATCAACTGTTACTAGATATAGCGGAGTTGATCCGTGCAGTACTGCCAGAGCCGTTGTGGTTATATCGCGATGAAGGCCGGTTGAAATATGTGATTTTGCTGCCCCCCAGCTGGCTGCTCTAATTCCGATAGGTGGATCGATATTGCGTTGTGCAACGCCTGCTTTGAGTGATGCGCTAAATGGATAGTGGAAGAGTTTCTCACTTGGAGGCAGATCTGTGCTGCTGGTCTTAGGTATGACTCTCTTACTCACAATTCATTCCGTCTCTCATTTGATTTTCTTTATCTCATTATCAAGGTAATCAGTTACGATCTCAATACATCCTGGCGCTAGTAAAGTCTGCCAAGCTTGATAAGCAGGAGCGTTATATGCCGAGCGAATTGGCAAGTAAAAGAGCCCTGGTGCATTAGTCAAATTTACAACGAAGATAATGCGACCAGGGTTGCGCTTTCGCAATTCGGTTTGAATATAGGAATAAGCCTCACCAGGTTGCGCAACGAATATCGCCTCGCCCCATTGCCAGATCCAGACCGGATGCGTGACTTCGGCATTTGATTCATAACCAATGCGCAGGCGCGTGGCACGAGTAATGCGCTCTTCCAGAGCATCCGGATCAATCCCAGCCCATTCTTCGCGCAATTGTTCAATCGTCTTCATCTCTTTTACGCGCACCGGAACATCAATGCGAAATTCTTTAGCCTGGTTTGAGCCAGTGACCTTCTCTTCATTCCATTCGCCAAGAAGGGCGCCAGATTCCACAATTCCATTCCATTTCAAGCCACGACCAGGTGACTGCATCGCCTTCAACGTCGACATAATTGCGTGGCCTAACATTGCGCCATTGCGATCGGCAAGTGCGGTATCACCGCTGTATTGGTTGCGCGGAGATAACTCACCAGATGCGCCCTGCAGAAAGAGCATCGGGGCCTTTGTTTCTGCCTCAACGATTATTCGCGCCATACCAATGTAATCAGGAGAAATTGCCATGTTCTCCCAGGCGAGAGTTGTTGGATGGCAGGCATAATTTGCAATCGTTGCAATTACCTTTCCATCGCGCGTGGATACGCGGCCAACAGTTAGCGTGTCATCAGCGATGATTTCGGGATTAAAGGCAACGACCTCGACTTCACCGCACGGAAGATCTCTATTTACCGCCAGGTCGCAGTGGCCATAGCCCCAAGTGATATCAACATCTGCAATCTTTGAAGCCGCCTCAAGGCAGGCCGCGACGGTATTTTTGATAATCAATTCTCTAAACTCTGGAATTAACTCAGAGCCATCTTTTTTCTTACTTCTATGGATACAAGGCAGTGGCACCGCGTGGGTGTGGCTAGAAGAGAATAAAATTTGATCGCGACTTACGCCAACGCCTTCTGCAATTTGACTGAGCATGTCATCAGCGCATTCGGCGCAGCCCAGAACGCAAAGATCAATTCCGACGATAAAGGTCTTGCGCCCATCACCATCTTCACGGGCGATAGCAGTTAAGAAGAGACCGATATGAATACTTTCTGAACGTGACTTCTTAGCAGCCCCCCAGATTCCTGAAGCGATTCCCACCTTTGGAGTGAACTCACGCTGTGCCACACCTGCGCGTAGCGAACTCATCGCCTCCCGCCAGTGGGTCATTGAAGGAGTCAGACTTGCATTGGGTGAATCTGTTGATGCCATTGAATTCTCCTATCCGAGATCAATCCTAGGCGCTAACCTCACGCTGGGGATAGGCCATTGAGGTGAAATATTTTCCTTTCCAGTTTGGATTTCCAGGAACGCGCAAAAAGTGACTCGCAAGCGTGAAGTAATTCCGCCCATGCTACTAGTGTAAGAAGTAGATTTGCTCTGTAAGTACAACGCTATAAATAAATATCTCTTCAGACCTAACAATTTTCTGGAAGGCACATCTGTGACTCAACAACATATCTACCCTTTCACTTTCGGTGACATGTCTCAAAAGGATTTGTTAGGTGGCAAAGGCGCCAATCTCGCAGAAATGGTGCGCATTGGTCTGCCGGTTCCGCCTGGATTTACTATCGCTACAACTGCATGTCGCGAGTATTTAAAGACCGGTAAATTTCCAGAAGGCCTCCGTAAAGAAATTAGCGATTCACTTTC
>JAQCAO010000075.1 GCA_027731885.1 Actinomycetota bacterium
TCTTCCCATCGATTAGTAGCTTCATATGCTTCACGTGGCAGAAGGGCTGGGAAGTGAACTTCTTGAAAACCGGCAGAGTCCATCTCCTCGCGGATAATTCGCTCTACATTGCGCAGGGTAATCACACCCAGTGGTAACCAAGAGTAAATTCCTGCTGCGATCCGGCGGATATACCCGGCCCGTACTAAGAGGCGATGGCTCGGGACTTCGGCATCTGCTGGGTCATCGCGCAGGGTACGAAGAAATAAAGTGGACATGCGCAACATGGGCGCAACCTTATCGCGTAATTACTTGACTGTGACGGAAGGTTCGCCTGAAGTTACTCCGGCCGCTTCCATTTCTTCGGCAAGGCGCATCGCCTCTTCGATTAGGGTTTCAACAATCATCGCTTCAGGCACAGTCTTTATAACTTCACCCTTAACAAATATCTGACCTTTTCCGTTACCAGAAGCCACGCCAAGATCTGCTTCACGCGCTTCGCCAGGACCATTGACCACGCAACCCATTACGGCAACGCGAAGTGGAACAGTCATTCCTTCAAGACCAGCCTGTACTTTTTCAGCGAGCGTATAAACATCTACTTGGGCGCGGCCACAAGAAGGGCAAGAGACAATCTCTAACTTTCGTTGGCGCAGATTTAGCGATTCTAGAATTGAGATGCCAACTTTAACTTCTTCAACAGGTGGAGCCGACATTGAAACACGAATTGTGTCACCTATTCCTTCGGCCAACAAAATTCCAAATGCTGTAGCAGATTTAATTGTCGCTTGAAATGCCGGTCCGGCTTCGGTGACTCCAAGGTGTAATGGGTAAGCACATTGAGCAGCCAAGAGGCGATATGCCTTAACCATTGTTACGGGGTCATGATGCTTGACCGAGATTTTAATATTCGAGAAACCATGTTCTTCAAAGAGCGAAGCTTCCCAGAGCGCGGATTCAGCGAGTGCTTCAGGAGTAGCTTTTCCGTACTTTGCAAGCAAACGAGGATCAAGCGAACCAGCGTTAACGCCAATTCGAATAGGTATACCTGCATCGCCAGCAGCCTTTGCAACTTCCTTTACCTTGTCATCAAATTGTTTGATATTTCCCGGGTTAACGCGAACTGCTGCGCATCCAGCATCAATAGCGGCAAAGATATATTTTGGTTGAAAGTGGATATCTGCAATAACAGGTATCTGAGATTTCTTGGCGATCTGTGCCAACGCATCTGCATCATCTTGGCTTGGGACTGCCACGCGTACTATCTGACACCCAGAAGCGGTTAACTCAGCGATTTGCTGAAGAGTTGAATTTACATCTGCAGTAAGCGTCGTGCACATTGATTGCACGCTCACTGGAGAGTCGCTACCTACACCAACGCTGCCAACTTGCAATTGATTTGTCTTGCGACGTGGGTGAAGTGGAGCAGGTGGGGCGCTAGGAATACCGAGATCAACCATGGTGGCTATTCTGCCTTAAAAATCATTGCGGGGCGATTTCTACTTAAAAGTTTAAAAAAATTGGATTGAAAATATCTGCAATTAGCAGCAGAAGGGTGAGTGAAGCCAAAACGACAAAGACAACTGCCGTTATTGGGGTTAACACCTTTAAATCTATCGCCGCTGGCGCAGGTCTTCCACGCAACCTAGCGATAAATGCGCGAAGTGCATCAGCGATCGCAACAGCCATATGTCCGCCATCTAAAGGAAGTATTGGCAATAAATTGAAGAGACCGACAAAGATATTGAGACTGGCAACGATCAAGATAAAGGTGCCGATTTGCTCAGATGTAGTCAGCGCTCCGCTTGAGGTGACCTGACCGGATACTCGGGCAACTCCGACTACTCCAACTAAACCATTCTCATCTCGTTCTTCGCCGCCGAAGGTCTGGGCCCACAGCGCGGGAATCTTCGTTGGCAGCTGTACTAGCGCTTTTGTAGAGGCGGATATAAAGGTCCAAGTTAAATCTGCTGACTCTGAAATTGAAGTGACTGGACCGAGTCGCTTAGATCCGAATTCATTAATTATTCCAAGGACAAAGCGAGAAGAGCCATCCTCAATTTCTGTCATGCGCGGAGCGGCAGAAATATCGATTTCAGCGCCACCGCGATTAATTGTAAAAGTTAACTCGCTACCTTGTGAATTTCGGATCTTATCTAATTGGTTCTGCCATTTAGTATCGCGATCACCATCAATCGCGATGATCTCATCACCTTTTTGAAAACCAGCTGCCGCCGCTGCGCTATTTGGTACAACGGTGTCGATCACCGGAAGCACTTGATTGACTCCAACCCCGGCGAGAAGAATAAAGAGGAGTATGTAGCCGAGCACAAAATGTAGAAATGAACCTGCCCCTAAAACAATTAGTTTTTTACCAGCGGATGCGCGATAGAAAGCTCGACCTTCTTCACCATCTGGCATTTCATCATCAGGTGTCATGCCTTCGATTCGACAGTACCCACCTGCTGGAATCGCTTTGATTCCAAACTCGGTTTCACCGCGTTGACGTGACCATAAACGAGTTCCAAAACCGAGGAAGAACTCCGAGACTCTCATTCCATATCTACGGGCGGTTAAGTAATGGCCAAACTCGTGGATCATTACAGAGAAGAGAAGGGCGAAGATGAAGGCGAGGATTCCGAGCAATTGCATTAGTGGGCTACTTTCGAGATATGTTCTTGGGCTACTTGCCGCGCATCATTCTCGATCGCACTGACATCTGCTAAATCACGAAGGGCGCCTGCAGATTTTGAACCTAAAGATTGCACAACTGCTTCCACGGTTTCGATGATAGAGGTAAAACTGATCTTTCCGTCGATAAATGCCGCCACGCAAATTTCATTAGCGGCGTTGAAAATTGCCGGTAAGCCTCCCCCAAGATCTCCGCAGCGGCGGGCTAGCTCGATTGCTGGGAATTTCTCATGATCTACCGGATCAAATCTCCAAGTGTGTGCGCTCGTCCAATCTATCGGAGTTGTTGCACCCTTTACCCGCTCTGGAAAATTAATGGCGAATGAGATAGGGCCCTTCATATTTGGAGGAGATGCCTGAGCAATTGTGGAGCCATCGACATATTGCACCATAGAGTGAACTACAGACTGTGGATGGATAACCGATTCAATTTGTGAATATGGCATATCAAATAAGTAGTGCGCTTCAATTATCTCAAGCCCCTTATTGACTAAAGTTGCAGAATTGATAGTTACGACTGGACCCATTGACCAAGTTGGATGATTTAACGCTTCAATAACGGTTATATCGCTCAAATCTTCTCGTTCGCGAAATGGACCACCGCTGGCAGTTAATACTAGTTTGGCAACCTCACGCTTTGCACCACCCATAAGACATTGCCAGAGCGCTGAATGCTCTGAGTCCACAGGCAGCAGTTGATCTGGCTTAGCGATCGACATCACAAGATCGCCACCCGCTACTAGCGATTCCTTATTCGCCAGCGCTAAGCGATTCCCGACTTTTAGTGCAGCCAAAGTAGGTGCTAGACCAATTGAACCGGTGATTCCATTTAATACAACATCACACGTAATCGCTGCAATTTCTGCGGAGGCGCTGGGGCCATCAATTACTATGGATCCTGGTAGCGCTGATTTAATCAAATCAGCGCCTTTGGTTACTCCGATTACAGGAACTTTAAATTTTTTAGCTTGCTCAATAATCAGCGCTGGGTTGTTTCCAGCCGATGTAATAGCTACTACGCGAAAGAGTAATGGGTTGGCCTCAACAATTTCCAGCGCTTGAACACCAATAGAACCAGTAGAGCCAAGGATTACTAGATCTTTCATAGTCAATTTTAGTAATTAACGATCTAAGAGATTTTGAGTTGGTGAGTACGTAGTTCCGCTGCGCCGCTTTGCAATCGCAGATAGCGCCTCCAAGACAACGCGATTGGCCAAAATGGCGGTGATATCGGCGCAATCAAAAGGTGGTGCAACTTCAACAACATCTATGCCCACCACTGGCAACTCTAGACAAATCCGACGAACCGCTTCAAGTAATTCACGGCTTGTCATTCCGCCAGGTTCTGGTGTTCCGGTCCCTGGTGCCATCCCGGGGTCAACAACATCGATATCTACTGAGAGAAAAACGCCATCACAACCATCAGTAAGAGTTGCAAAAGATTCATCTAAGACGGTATTTAAGCCACGATGTTGGATCTCGGTCATTTCATATGAGCGCATACCTTGATCGCGCATCCAATCTAAGGTCTTATTATCTGGCCAGTAGCCACGTAAACCTAGCTGCAAGAATTTATCTCCACGCACTGAGCCGCGTTCAATTAAGCGACGCATTGGGGTGCCGTGTCCGATCAACGCTCCAAAGTGGTCTTCACCTGTGTCGGCATGTGCATCAAAGTGAATCATTGAAATTTTACCTTGACCGCGATGATTTGCGATTCCTGCAACATCGGCAGATGCGACAGAATGGTCACCTCCTAAGATGACAGCAATTTTTCCGGCGCGTGAAATTTTCTCGGTAGCTACCTCAAGGAGTTGCAACGACTTTACTAAATCTCCAGGTGGCATCAGCAAATCACCAGCGTCATAAACTTTAAGCTCTTTCAAAGCATCGATACGCAGGGCTAAGTGCGGGCGTTCAGCATCGTGTGGTAAATAATCTCCACCACGGATCGCTTGTGGTCCAAACTTGGCTCCTGAGCGATGAGAAGTACCAGAATCTATTGGCGCACCAACAATGATTACATCTGCATCGGCGTAAGAAGTGGGATCGTCAAGATCGCACTTTGGGATTCCAAGAAATGTAAAACTTGGTCCATACATATTGCCGTGGTTAACCATTGGTTAAGGATATGCGCTTTTCTTTAAGAATCGAAACCTAGGCCAACTGAATCAAGAAGTTTGAGCCAGAGGTTGCGCTTGCCACCGTTCTTATCAGCCTGATTTATCGACCATTGCGTCAGGCGGATAAAGATAAAGCGGAAAGGCTCTGGTGGAAATGGCATCGGCTTCTTTTGAACCATCTTCAATTTAGTTCGCTCGTTCTCCACACCATCTAAGAGATCGAGCATTACTTGCGCACCAAATCGCGTTGACCCAACTCCCAGTCCGGTGTAGCCCATTACGTAGGCGACGCGACCGCCATAGGCCATACCCCAAAATGGTGAGAAGCGAGAACAAGTATCAATTGCACCGCCCCAGCCATGTGTAAATTTAATACCTCGCAGTTGCGGGAAAGTTTCTAAGAAAGCTTCGGCCAGATGAGCATAGGTTGCGGCATCGGTTTCATATTCCTGACGCACTTTGCCTCTGAAGTTATATATCGCATCGTATCCACCCCATAAAATCTCATTATCTTTAGTCATTCGATAATAATGAAATTGATTTCCGGCATCAGTTAAACCTTCTCGATCTTTCCAGCCGATAGCCTCTAACTGCTCTGTGCTAAGTGGCTCAGTAACTAACTGGAAGTCATAAACCGGCACAACGTATTTGTGGGCGCGCTTGATCAAGGATTTATAGACATTGGTTGCTAGCGCCACTTTATTTGCGCAGACGCTTCCATAGGGCGTATGAACGATCATTCCATCTTTGGTTTGTTCAAGGCGTTCTACTTGAGAATTTTCATAAATCTTTACGCCTAATTTGATACAGGCGCGTTCTAGGCCCCAAACCAATCGTGCTGGATCAACTAGCGCCGTGCCATCTGGATCCCAGAGCGCTCCCTTATAAATTGGAGACTTTACTCGCGCTTGAATTTCTTCTTGATTTAAGAGCTCTACATTGTCCCCAAAGGAGTTACGCAGCTTTGCTTCTTTAGCCAACCCTTCCATCTGCCAATCTTCTAGCGCAACCCGGAGTTCACCATTCCATTCGAAATTACAATCAATTCCATATTTAGTGATCGTTGCTTCAATGGCATCAAGATTCTCGCGCCCCAGGCGCTCAATAACTTCCATCTCATCTTTGAAGCGGCTATATCCATTTATAAATCCATGGGTTAATGAGTAACTGCAGAAACCGCCATTGCGACCAGATGCACCTGCGCCAGTTTCTAATTGCTCAATGATGGTTACATCGCGCTCAGGATTTTTCTCTTTGGCAAGGAGCGCAGTCCATAGGCCGGTATAACCAGCTCCGACAATGCAGAGGTCGGTTGTTATTTCACCGATCAG
>JAQCAO010000076.1 GCA_027731885.1 Actinomycetota bacterium
GTTGGGCAGATACATGGCCGTATACGTGGATACGTTTATGAGAACTCACAGGCGTCAGAATAGGTGAATATCTCCCCTTGAGCCTACGATGGTGGTGATGTTAAGCGCTTCTTTAAAGCCAGCCGTAACCCGCGCCATCAATCCCATCGCGCGAGGTGCCCTTCGCGTGGGCTTAACACCTAACGCCGTCACTTTCATAGGTGCAATCGGTTTGATTATCAGCGCTTTATATTTCTACCCGAGACAAGAGTTTTTTATCGGGACTCTGGTCATTACTTTCTTCGCACTTAGCGATCTATTCGACGGCGCTATGGCGCGAATTTCTGCCAAGGGTGCCAGCAAATGGGGAGGATTTTTAGATTCGACCATTGACCGAGTTACTGATTCAGCAATTTTAATTGGCTTAATTCTCGCCCTCATTGACACCGCAGATCCATTGCTATCTGTCGCACTTGGGGCGCTAGTTGCGGGAACTTTAGTTCCGTATATAAGAGCCAAGGCGGAATCTCTAGGAATCGAATGCTCTGGTGGAATCGCTGAGCGTACAGAACGTCTGATAATTGCGCTTACTGCAATCGGACTTGAAGGCTTGGGCGTTCCTTATGCACTGGCCATAGGGGTGTGGGCGCTCTTTATTCTTGCGGCGGTGACCGTTTTTCAGAGAATTAGAATCGTTAAGGCGGCTTTGTAACGAAGATGAACTTTGTTTTTCTCGTGGCCGCTTCATATTTTTCAGGTTGGAAGTTGGTTAGAACTCTCCCCGAAAAATCTGCTTATTCTCTCTTTGAAAAAATAGGGGAGATCACTCTGCGGCGAAATGGCTCGCGCATGCAAAGGTTGCGCGCCAATTTACAACGGCTCTGCCCCGAGAAAAATTCGGCTGCGATGGATGAATTGATGGCCGAAGCCGTTTCATCTTACATGCGTTACTGGTGTGACACTTTTCGTTCTCCCGATTGGTCTAAGGAGAGAATTTTTAGCAGCGTTACGGTAACCCGCGAAGAGTTGTTGACCGGTCCAATGAGAGATGGACGAGGCGTGGTCGTTACCTTGCCACATTCTGGAAACTGGGATCACGCGGGATCATATTTCTGCGCAATGGGTTTTCCATTAGTGACAGTTGCTGAGAAGTTAAAGCCCGAAGCGCTCTTTAATAAATTCCTTGAGTACCGACAGAACATGGGAATGGAAGTCTTATCAACAGATAGCAAATCTATGGGGACTTTGATGCAGCGAGCACGCGAAGGTGCGCTTATCGCCCTAGTTGCAGATCGTGATCTATCACGCAGTGGCGTTGATGTTAACTTCTTCGGATATCCCGCACGTATGCCTGCGGGTGCAGCACTTCTTGCAATCCGTACCGCAATCCCACTCGTTACAGCGCATGTTAGCTACACAAAGAGCGGAATTCATATCGAATTTAATAGCGTGGCGATTCCAAGCGATGGCACAGAGTCCGAACGTGTTTCTGTTGTCGTACAGCGATGTGCTGATCAATTTGCGACAGGCATCGCAAAAAAACCAGCGGACTGGCACATGTTGCAACGAATCTGGGTTGATGGCGACTTCCAGGAGCGAAGTTAATGACTTTACAGAAATTGCGAATCGGGTTGGTCTGTCCTTACGGGTGGGATACACCAGGCGGCGTGCAAAACCACGTGCGCGATTTAGCAGAGTATCTGATCGAAAAAGGTCATTACGTTTCGGTTCTTGCGCCGGTGATTGATGAAGAGGCAATTCCAGATTATGTAACTAGCGCGGGTAAACCGATTTCGATTCCCTATAACGGAGCGGTCGCCCGCGTGCTCTTTGGTCCGATAGCTTTTGCGCGCGTTAGACAATGGATTACAAATGGCAAATTTGATTTGCTTCATTTACATGAACCAGCGATTCCATCGATTTCACTACTTGCTTGTTGGGCGGCAGAAGGTCCATTAGTCGGGACCTTTCACGCTGCGGCTAAACGACAGAAAGCAATTTTTGCGATAGGACCAATCCTGGAACCGGTAATTGAGAAACTTACTGCGCGAATCGCGGTCAGCGAGGCGGCGCGTTCGACCCTAACTGAACATCTGGAAACTGATGCTGTTGTGGTGCCCAATGGAATATATGCAGATCGTTATCGTGATGGCGAAGTGCGAGATGGGTGGAGTGGCAATACATTGGGCTTCATTGGGCGTTTTGAAGAACCGCGCAAAGGCTTGTCGGTCTTACTGGATGCGCTCCCGATAATTTCGCGATTTGCTCCCGATGTCAGAGTTTTAGTCGCCGGACCAGGTGACAGTAAAGAGGTACAAGATCAGATCGATCCACAATTGCTTCATCGCTTTGAATTTCTCGGTCGCATCAGCGAGAAAGAGAAAGCGGATTTTCTCTCTTCGGTCGCTTTATATATTGCGCCTAATACTGGGGGAGAATCCTTCGGAATTATTCTCGCCGAAGCTCTCGCTGGCGGAGCCGCCGTTGTAGCTAGCGATATTCCAGCCTTTCAATCGCTCTTGGGTAATGGCGAATATGGAACGCTATTTGAATCGGAGAACCCTCAAGATCTGGCCAAGGTGGTGATTGAACTTCTGCGTGATCAAGAGAGGCGCAGAGTGCTAGCCCAAAGAGGTAAGGCATATGCACAACGTTTTGATTGGGAGGTCGTTGCGGAAGATATATTTTCAATTTACGAAATGGCGCTAGTAGGCAGCAAGGGCGTTACCCTTTCATCAGAGAACCGCGCGTGGAATCGCTTCTTGGGTCGGGAAGGTAATTAATGGAGAAATATTTTCTTATTGCTTTATTTGTTATCTTTGCGCTTTGGTACCTTTCCTACTCGGCTACCCGCCTAGATCGCTTACATCATCGCGTTGAAACAAGTTGGGCTAACCTCGATGGCTTATTGCAGCGTCGGGCAGCGGTCGCACTAGAAATCGCTAAGAGTGATCTCGCAGATCCGGCTTCCTCTTTACTCTTAACTGCCGCCGCCCACCAAGCTCGTGATGCTCAGATGCAGAGTCGATCGCAAGCCGAAAGCGGACTATCAGGGGCGCTTGGCCTTCTTCTCAACGATGGCCATTTAGTTGACGGCGTAATTGAAAAGGATTTGCTACGCGAGCTTTCCGAGCTAACTGACAAGATTCGCGTTGCTATGGCGCTGCACGTCGACGCCGTGACTCGAACACAAATGGTGAGAGAGAAACCAGTCTTTAAGATATTTCGACTAGCAGGAACCGCTCCGTTACCAGTTACTTACGAGTTCGAAGCTGATGTCCTCTAGAAAAATTCTGGTAAGCGGTGTGGCATTGGCCTCGATAGCCATCGTCGCCCTTGCGATGATTAACCCGCTGGCATCTGAAAAAGTCGGATCATTTCTTCCAGATATGAAAAAGGATGAGCCCCGAAATTCATTAAGCGGTCGCATCGGAAGTGATGGTCCAATTTTGGCGGTGAAGATCGACGACACCGCTGCTGCACGTCCGCAAGCTGGTTTAGAGGATGCTGACATTATCTATATTGAACAAGTAGAAGGCGGACTAACTCGATTAGCTGCGATCTTTAGTTCTAAAATACCTGAAGTGATCGGCCCGGTTCGCAGCGCACGAATCTCTGATTTAGAAATTTTAGAACAGTTTGGAAGAGTGGCATTTGCATATAGCGGTGCGCAATCAAAGCTGCTTCCGGTAATAGCCGGCGCAAATCTGGAGAATCTTGGAGCGCAACGTCAGTCGCCTGTGATTTATTCGACCGACCCTCTGCGCAGATCACCGACTGCGATGATGTTACAAGCCCAGAAGTTGATGGCAAATGTGGCCGAGGCGCAATTGCCGATAGCAATTTCCAAACCAATTGGTTGGAGTTTCGGAGATAGACCCGATACAGGTACAGCTATTACCTCGGCGAAGGTTTCTTGGCCAGCAACCTCATATGAAGTTAATTGGTCGACTACAGAGAAGCGCTGGCTACTGTCTCAAAAAGGAATGGCTAATTTCTCCGCTGCCGGAGTTCATTTGGGGCCAACCACATTTGTTATTCAGTTAATTTCTATAACTGACTCTATATATCGCGACAAAGTTGGGGGCGTAACACCATTTTCAGAAACTATCGGAACAGGTAAAGGTTTCATCCTCCGCAATGGCCGAGCTATCGCCGCGACCTGGAGTCGTCCAACTGGAGACCAGGGCACCACGTGGAAAACGCTAGATGGCGAAGAAATCAAATTCGCTCCTGGTCAGATATGGATCGCGCTAACGGATAAAGAGCCAGTATTTACGCCTGTTGCAGTGATAAAGAACGAGGATGCGACGGCGCCAGACTCAAAGTAGTATTGAGCCAAGGCTTTCAACGCTTTAGCTAATTCTTGAGGAGTAGGCAATGTCAGATGTAGTCGGCACAGCGCGCGTAAAACGCGGAATGGCAGAGATGCTTAAGGGCGGCGTCATCATGGATGTCGTTAACGCCGAACAAGCCAAGATCGCCCAAGATGCTGGCGCTTGCGCTGTTATGGCCTTGGAACGCGTGCCTGCTGATATCCGCGCCCAAGGCGGAGTAGCTCGTATGTCAGATCCTGACATGATTGAAAAGATTAAAGCCGCTGTGACCATTCCGGTTATGGCGAAAGCTCGAATTGGCCATTTTGTTGAAGCGCGTATTCTCGAATCTCTCGGCGTTGATTACATTGATGAGTCAGAGGTTTTGACTCCAGCAGATTATGAAAACCATATTGATAAGTGGGATTTCAAAGTTCCATTCGTCTGCGGCGCCACTAATTTAGGAGAAGCGCTACGCCGCATTAATGAAGGCGCGGCCATGATTCGCTCTAAAGGTGAAGCTGGCACGGGCGATGTTTCCAATGCCATGATGCATATGCGCAAGATCGGTGGCGAAATTCGTCGCCTATCTTCGATGCGCGAAGATGAACTCTATGTTGCTGCTAAAGAATTGCAGGCTCCATTTGCGCTAGTCAAAGAGGTTGCTGAAACTGGAAAACTTCCAGTGGTTCTCTTTACCGCTGGTGGAATCGCAACTCCGGCAGATGCTGCCTTAATGATGCAGATGGGCGCAGATGGCGTCTTTATCGGTTCAGGTATTTTCAAATCGGGAGATCCAGCGACTCGCGCCGCAGCCTGCGTAAAGGCAACTACATTCTTTGAGGATGCCAAAGTGCTCGCCGATGTATCTCGAGGTTTAGGAGATGCCATGGTTGGTATAAATGTTGCCGATCTTCCTGCACCGCACCGCTTAGCCGAGCGCGGCTGGTAACGATTAACCGTTAAATGAAGATTGGTGTTCTCGCGCTGCAAGGCGATTTTCGCGAACATATTGAAGCGGTGAAGGCATCTGGTCACGCAGGTCTCTCGGTGCGACGACCTGAAGAGTTAGAGGAAGTAGATGCGCTAATTCTTCCAGGTGGCGAGTCAACAGCGATCGCTCTGCTTGCACAAACTTTTCAAATCTTTCAACCGATTAGAGATCGAATTGCATCTGGGATGCCAGTTTACGGCTCGTGTGCAGGAATGATCTTATTAGCCGATCGCATTATTTATGGTGTGCAAGACCAGGCAACCTTTGGCGGAATAGATATGACCGTACGGCGAAACGCCTTTGGTCGCCAAGTTGATTCCTTTGAGAGTGATCTGAAATTCAACGGTGAACCTTTGCGGGCGGTCTTTATCCGCGCGCCTTGGGTGGAAGAAGTCGGTGAGAAAGTTGTTGTCTTATCCGAGGTTGACCTTGGCGATGGAGTTAGACGTCCCGTCGCCGTTCGCCAAGGAAGTTTGCTAGCTACCTCATTTCATCCAGAGTTGACTGGCGATTTACGCGTGCATCGCTACTTCTTTGATCAAGTCTGTGCTGGCGCGATAAAGTAGCCTGGTAATTTTCTTTTTAATCCTTTCGAAATTGATTGAGGTGTTTTAAATGTCCGGCCATTCCAAATGGGCAACGACCAAGCATAAGAAAGCGGTTATCGATAGCCGTCGCGCTAAAAATTTCGCTAAGTTGATTAAAGCGATCGAGGTCGCTTCGCGAAATGGTGGCCCTGACGTTGATGGCAACCCCACCCTCTTTGATGCGATTGCAAAGGCGAAGAAGAATTCAATGCCAGCG
>JAQCAO010000077.1 GCA_027731885.1 Actinomycetota bacterium
TAATATCGGTTTTACCGGCTCTCCATTTTTTAGGGCAGATTCTTCAGCCGCCTGCATAATTGCCACGACATCACGAGAGCCGCTGGCTTGAATCTGCATTGGCGCGCCAGCAGTTAAGAGTTGATCAAGAGATTTATGGAATGAGTAGGCAGGGGCCGTCACTGGTGGAAGTAATTGCGACGAACCATCAGGATGGTGCAGCGTAATGATGGCGGGGAAATCTGCGACTGCGCCACTTCCAGTTGTATCCCAATCACCAATCAGCGCACCTTTGGTACCCAAGATATAAAACTTTGGTTTGCGCGCTGCTGAAAGATCAGAGTTGATAAAGGTGGCCTGTATCCCATCTTCAAAATTTATATTTACTTGTGCGTGATCCGCATTTGTAATGTGTTTCCAAACGCGCTTTTGGTTTAAGCCACTGACAAATTCTACTTTATTCGGAATTAGAGCCATTATCTGATCAATGAAGTGACTGCCCCAATCAAATATTGCCCCACCCGAAACTATTGCATCTGAGTGCCAAAAGTCGCAGGGCTTCGAATATCCGCCAACGAAGCTCTCATAATAGAAGAGATCACCAATATCACCGCGTTGGATGGCGCTTTCGATCGTAAGAAAATCTTGGTCAAAGCGGCGGTTTTGATACACAACTAAGACGAGATTTTCACTTTTAGCAAGATCCATTAATTCATCACACTCTTGAGTAGTAAGAGCCATCGGTTTTTCTAATATAACGTGGAGGCCAAGTGAGAGCGCCTTCTTTGCCCAGGTGTAATGGCTATTTGGGGGAGTTGAGATGATGACGAGATCAATATCATCTGATTCGAGCATCATATTGGCATCGCTAAATGCGATCGCATCTGGTGAGATTTTTAGACCAGCGGCAACGCGATCAGGGTTGGTGTCACATATTGCCGCGATTTCCAGGTGAGCACAGGCAGCAATTGCGGCGCTGTGTTCATCCCCGATCGCACCGTATGCCAACAAGCCAACTGACAATTTTTTGCTAGACAATTTTGATCTCCCAATTTGTTGATTAAGCAGCGTAACCTGCTGCAGTCTAGACGGTGCAAGGCAAAGAAGCGCTTTTAATCAATAATTCAGAGGAATATACGCACTCTGCAGCTGATATTGCGGGAAAGTCAGATTATTAATTTAACGTACGGGCCCTGTCGAGCGAGTGCGGCCACTGGATTATTACGCCAAGTTTTTCAGCAGCGTTAAGCGCCCACCGTGGATTGCGCAGCATTGCGCGGGCCAAAAAGACAGCATCGGCTCTGCCTTCGGCGATGATCGCTTCGGCTTGCTCGGGTTCGGTGATTAGGCCGACGGCTGCGGTGAGAATGTTGGATTCTTTGCGGATGCTTGTCGCAAATGGAACTTGGAAACTTGGTTTGGCATCTATCTTCGCGTTGTGAATTGCGCCGCCAGATGATGTGTCGATTAAGTCAACGCCGAGTTCTTTGAGTTGTGTGGAAAGTTTTACAGAATCGTTAATGTCCCAGCCGCCTTCGGCCCAATCAGATGCTGATAAGCGCACAAAGAGTGGAATCGTTGTGGGGATAGCTGCGCGGATTGCTTTGGTGGCCTCGAGTAAGAAACGGGTGCGGTTTTCATAACTGCCGCCGTATTCGTCGGTGCGGTGGTTCATTAGTGGTGAGAAGAATTGGTGGAAGAGATAACCGTGGGCGGCGTGGATTTCGATAACATCGAAGCCGACCTTTACTGCGCGCATAGCAGCTTGTGCAAATTTTTCAGTCAACTCTTTTATCTCGTTGATAGTTAGCGCACGGGGGGTTGGGTAACCTGCGAAGGCAGTTGCAGATGAAGATGTTGCTTCCCATCCGCCTTCTTCTGGCGTGGCTATGAGGTGGTCTTCCCACGGGCGCATCGTTGATGCTTTGCGACCGGCGTGGGCTAATTGAATTCCAATCTTTACGCCTTGCGAATGTGCGAAGTCGATAACTTCTTTAAAACTATTTGCGTGTGCATCATCTTCAATAGAAGGGCATCCGATTGAGATGCGACCTTCGGGGATTACGCCAGTTGCTTCAACCATGATTAGGCCAGGTGCGCCGGTGGCGAATGCGCCGAGGTGAGAGCGATGCCATTGGCCGATGTGGCCGTTAGTTGCTTGGTATTGACACATTGGGGAGACCCAGACGCGGTTTTGGAAAACGGTTTCGCGGATGGTCAGTGGTGTGAAGAGCGCGCTCATGTAGTGATCATAAAGGGTTGGCACAAAGAGAAAACCCCGCAAAGGTTCGGCTACGGAGCAGATTCTGATGACTACAGGATTTTCACAGTGATTTTTAGGTAAATTTCATTAGACTTCCGCTATGAAAAAGAGTCTTGCAGTTCTGGTTTTCGCTTTGGTTTTATCAACGGTTTCTGCACCGGGTTCATCTGCTGCGGTAAAGGCAGGGGCGGCGTGTAAGAAGGCTGGGAAGACCAGTACTGCAGCTGGCAAGAAGTTTACTTGTGTAAAAAAGAGTGGCAAGTTGATTTGGAAAAAAGGCGTTAAGGCAAAGAAGCGCGCAAAGCCGAGCACAACGGCGACAACTAAGCCAACAACTAAGCCAACAACTAGTACAAGTACTGCACCAAGTGCTGCTGCAACTCCTGCAGCAAAGCCAACTCCTGCAGCAACTCCTGCAGCAAAGCCAACTCCTGCCACAACAGTTGCTGCGGGTTACACAATGGCGCAGGTGAGGGCAAATAATGGTCGGGCTAAGTGTTGGACTGTGATTAGCGAAAATGTTTATGATTTAACGGCTTGGATAGGTGATCACCCAGGTGGAGCAGGTGCAATCGTTTCGCTATGTGGCACTGATGGAACTCAAGGCTTTCTAGCGATGCACCGCAATCAGAGCAAGCCGGAATCGCGCTTGGCTGGCTATTTATTAGGGCCGTTAGCTAAATAGTTCAGAATCTCTCAGCGTTTGTCGGTGGACCGTAATATGTTTACCGGTGAGCGAAGGGCGGGAAAATGTTTGAACTATTGGCGTTGGTTGCGATTGTCTATTTATTTATCACTCGTAAGAAGCGGGTGCGCAAGGCGCGGGGTATTGATGCTGAATTGCGCGAACTCGTGGAAAGCACTTATCACTCAGATGCGATGGCTGCTGAGATAAAGGGTTATCTGCTCTCGGTTGTGGCCGATGATCGCGATGGTGCAGAAAAGTTTTCAGATGCGCGAATTGCACAGGCTCAATATATTTTGGATCGTGCAGGACCCGCGGCCTTTTATTGGATGAGTGAGATCGCAACGCAGTTGGCTGTTTTATCTGCGGCGAAGATCAATGGGATGGGTACAAATGTTGAAGCAGAACTTGGTTCAGTTGGTATTACACCTGAGGCCGTTGTGCGCGTGGTTGTAAAAGGATAGTTACAGATGGCGGATGAAGGCGGCAACTTCTGGGTTGCTCTTCATCTCTGCTAACTCTTCAGGAGTTGGCAGAGTCGGACGATCGCGTTCTAACTTAACTAGGCAGAGGAAACCAAAAACTTCGTTGTCGTCGGCGCGGTATTGATGCCAAGCCCAAGATGGAACATAGACCAGGTCGTGAATTGCCAGCGGCAGAACTTCATCGCCAACTAAACAGGCGCCCTTGCCTTTAATTGGAATAACCAAGTGCGTGTGCTCGTGCTTTTCAAGAGTTGTGTGGCCACCGGCATCTACTTCGAAGTAGCGGACTTCCATGCCGTTCTGGTGATCTTCGCCGAATAAAACGCGACGGGTAACATCTTTGAAAGTGGCGCTGCCATCTTCATCTTTGTAGATGAGCTCTTCAATATTGCGCCAACGATGAGGCTCATCTTGGATGACATGGAATTTATTATGGCTCACCGAGCGATTATAGCCGTGCTCGGTACCTAGTGTTTAATTGGCATATGAGCGATCGCAAATGGGGCTTTAAAACTAGGGCTCTTCACGCAGGTACCCAGCCTGATCCGCAAACAGGTGCGCGCGCCTTGCCGATTTATCAATCATCAGCGTTTGTCTTTGAAAATACCGAAGATGCCGGCAATTTATTTGCTCTGCAAAAGTACGGCAATATCTATAGCCGAATTGGCAATCCAACCGTCTCGGCTTTTGAAGAGAAGATTGCCGCGCTAGAAGGTGGCATCGGTGCGGTTGCAACATCTAGCGGCCAAGCGGCTCAGTTCTTAACTTTTGCAGCACTCGCTGGTGCTGGCGATCATGTTGTTTCATCTTCTGCCCTATATGGCGGCACTGTTACGCAATTAGATGTGACGCTGCGTCGATTTGGCGTGGATACCACTTTTGTAAAGAGCGATAAGGCCGAAGATTTTAAAGCTGCGATCACAGATAAAACCAAATTCGTGTATGCTGAAATGATTTCAAATCCCGCATCACAGATCAGCGACATTGAAGCGCTGGCAAAGGTGGCACACGCTGCTGGTCTGCCGTTGATTATCGATTCAACTGTAGCAACGCCTTACTTGGTGCGCCCAATCGAATATGGCGCAGATATCGTCTTGCACTCTGCGACTAAGTTCTTGGGTGGACACGGCACCACATTGGGTGGGGTAATCGTGGAATCTGGAAAATTTAATTGGGGTAATGGCAAGTTCCCGACAATGACTGAACCAGTTGCTTCTTATGGCGGAGTTTCTTGGTGGCAGAACTTTGGGGAATTTGGATTCTTGACCAAGCTGCGATCGGAACAACTGCGCGATATCGGTGCATCGCTGAGCGCGATGTCAGCATTTTTATTGGTGCAAGGAGTCGAAACGCTGCCACAACGTATGCGCGATCACGTCGCCAATGCTCAGGTTGTTGCGCAGTGGTTAGAAAGTGATCCACGCATAGATTGGGTTAAGTACGCAGGACTTGCCAGCCATCCACACAATGCGCGCGCCAAGAAATATGTGCCAGAAGGCGCAGGGTCAGTATTTTCATTTGGCGTTAAGGCAAGTGGTGAATTATCTAGCCGCCAAGCCGGTGAAAAGTTTATTAACTCAGTGCAGCTAGCCAGCCACTTGGCCAACATTGGTGATGTGCGCACCTTGGTTATTCACCCAGCCAGCACCACACATCGCCAGTTAACTGATGAGCAGTTGCTTGAATCTGGCGTTCCGCAAGATTTGATTCGGATAAGTGTGGGGCTTGAAGATATTGAAGATATTCTTTGGGATCTAGATCAGGCGTTAACGAACGCTTCAGGAAAGTCACGCTAATGGCATATACCGAACCCAGCGCAGTTGAGCGCTTGAGCTTTATGCAAAACGCCAAGAACGTGGCGATCGTGGGGGCATCAGATAACCCATCGCGCGCGAGTTACTTTGTGGCTACTTATCTGCTCTCGGCGTCGCACTTCAAATTATTCTTTGTAAACCCGAATTTAGATGAAATTCTGGGACAGAAGGTTTATAAATCACTGGCTGATATTGAAGAGCCAATCGATATCGTCGATGTCTTTAGAAAACCTGCTGATATTTCGGGAGTAATGGGCGAAGCAATTGCGATTAAAGCTAAGACTTTCTGGATGCAACTCGGTATTTCAGATCAGGCTTCTGCCGAGCGCGGTGCTGCGGCTGGCTTAAATGTCGTGCAAGATAAGTGTTTAAAGATCGAACATGCGCGCTTTGCGGGTGGACTTAACTTGGCGGGATTTAATACCGGAGTTATTTCTTCAAAGCGCAATAAATCTATCTAGATCTCACCTTTATCTAAACCCTGTAAGACTTCTTTAGCGCGCAGTTTTAACTGCGGCAGATCAGATAAGCGATTTAAACCGAAGATCTGTTGGCTCATTCGGTGATTATTCTTGAATGTTTCGCTATGGCGATCTAGAAAATCCCAATACAAAGTCGTAAATGGACAGGCGTCATCACCGGTGCGAACTTTGGGGTTGTACTTGCAACCCTTGCAGTAATTACTCATGCGAGAGATATAGGCACCACCTGCGGCATATGGCTTAGTCATCATTGCGCCACCATCGGCGTGCACGCCCATACCGATGACATTAGGAACCATCACCCATT
>JAQCAO010000078.1 GCA_027731885.1 Actinomycetota bacterium
ATATCCAAGCGGCAAATTTAGACGTTTCGCGATCTCTACTTCTGCTGATTCGGTGGGAGTACCGTTAATTTCAACTTCCTTCACCGTTAAGAGGGTGGACCATCCCAAAAGATAAGAACCTGCTCCAAAGATAGCCAGGATAGTTGCAATCGCAATCACTGCTTTTGCAGATCTGAAAGGCACGTTGCGCATCCTCAATTAAATCGCCGTGCTAAACCATCACTGATGATTGGCGCGAGTGAATTAACATCACCTGCTCCCAGGGTCACAATTACATCACCTGGTTTAGCTTTGGCAATCACCCAGTCTGATGCTTCTAGAAAGTTGGGAATGAAGTAACCATTTTCCATCTCTTCGGCGATAGTTTCCGAAGTAACGCCAGGAATTGGTTTCTCACTCGCTGCATAAACTTCAAGCAATACAACTTGATCCGCGATACTTAGCGCTTTAGCAAATTCGCTCATAAAGGCTTTAGTGCGTGAATAACGATGTGGTTGGAAGATAACTATCAAAGATCCGTCGCCGGCATATCGCTTAGCGGCGGTTAAAGTCACCTCAACTTCGGTTGGATGATGCCCATAGTCATCAATGATACGAATTCCGTGTACGGTCGCCTTCAACTCAAAGCGTCGCCCCGTACCGTGGAAGCTAGCCAGGCCAGTTAGCATCTCAGCAGCTGGTGCCCCAAGCGATAAGCCCATAGCAAGTGCTGCACCGGCATTTAAAACGTTGTGAAGGCCTGGAACCTGCAGTGACAAGTTACCTATCGCACGACCCCTCCAGAGAACTCGTGAGGTTGATCCCATCGGCAGCAAATTAACTGAATCAATAAATAGATCTGCTCCCATCTCTGTCCCATATGAAATCAACTTCGGGCTGAGAACGGTGCTTGCTAAGTGCGCTGAACCTGCATCATCGGCGCAATAAACAAGTTGCCCATCGTTTGCGATAGTTGCGGCAAAATCAGAGAAGGCTCGTGTTACATCAGCTTCAGTTGCAAAGTAATCAACATGGTCGTGTTCGACATTGGTGACTATCGCTGCAAATGGGCGGTACTCGATAAATGAGCCATCGGATTCGTCAGATTCTGCCACAAAGAGATCACCTGTTCCGCGATGGGCATTAGAACCGGAGGAAGTTAGGGTGCCACCGATCGCAAAAGAGGGATCTAAGCCACAAGCTTGAAGAGCGACTGTGAGCATCGAAGATGTCGTTGTCTTGCCGTGCGTGCCTGCTACCGCAATGCTTCGTGAGTTAGACATCAGAATCGCTAACGCTTGCGCTCTAGTCAGGATCGGCAGATTTAACTCGCGGGCACGAGCTAACTCCACATTGCTTTGGCTGATCGCCGTTGAATAAATAATAAAATCTGCACCATCTACGTGCTGGGCCAGATGTTCCGGAAAAACTTGCGCGCCTAAGGCTCCAAGCGCGCTTAGCACCGAAGACTCTTTCGCATCAGAACCTGATACTGCGATTGCGTGTGATAGCGCTATCCGCGCTAAGCCACTCATTCCGGAGCCGCCGATTCCGATGAAATGAAGGCGCTTATCCTTCCAGCTATTTAAATCAATTGATCTCATCGGCGCTTCCCAGATAAAGTAAATTCCATCAAGTTAACGATCTTCTCGCTAGCGTTGATATCGCTCTCCGAACCTGAAATTGATGAGCTCTTCGACTTGCCTAAAAGTCGATTGAAATTATTAGCTATCCACGCCGGCGTAAAGTGCTCTTGGTCGATGATTTCACCGCGACCTTGGGAGATCACCTGGCTGGCATTAAAACGTTGTTCACCATTTCCGATTGGGAGCGGAATAAAGAGCGCATATCTTCCCAAGGCATTTATCTCAGAGCACGAGATAGCCCCACTGCGGCTAATGATTAGATCCGCAGCCAAATAGGCAGTTGCCATATCCTCAATATACGCGGTCGCTTGATAGCGCTCCTGCGCCTTTGGGAGTGAATTCAATTTTCCAACTCCGTGTAAGAGTTGAGCGCCACCAGAAAGGAGCGTTGGAAGAGATTTTTCGATAACTGAGTTAAGCGCTAACGAACCCTGTGAGCCAAAGAAGGCGAGCACCAGCGGATCGCTTGGAGAAAATCCTAAATTTGATTTCGCATTTGCCCGCGCTTTCGCCCAGTCTTTGCCACTCTTGCTCAAGGCTTGCGCCACATCAGATCGCAAAGGAATCCCGGTGATCAATGCACGACTTAATGCACCCTTGGCAACTGGCTGCGCAACTGCAACGCTTTGGGTAAGGCGCGCACCTAGGCGATTGGCGAAACCAGGTTTGGCATTAGCTTCGTGCACAACAAATGCGATCCCAAGTGACTTCGCTGCTAAATATGCGGGAGCCGATACATAGCCGCCAAATCCAATAAGTAAATCTGCACCTTTAACAACTCTGCGCGCCGACATAAATGCCCCTAAAAAAGCTAGTGGTGTGCTAAATAGAGAGAGTGAGACCTTGCGAGGCATAACCACTTTAGGAATTTTATATAATTTGAAATTGGCGGCTGGTACCAATTGATTCTCTAAGCCCTTGGCAGTTCCGATGAATTCCAAGGTATCCTGGGGATACTTACTTTGCCAGAGTCGAGCTATCGCTAGAGCAGGCTCAACGTGTCCTGCCGTTCCACCGCCAGCGAAAATTATCTTCATGATGTGCGTAATCTACGCCGTTCAATCGCCTTTTGTAATTCAATCTTTACCGCCGGATCGCGTAAAGCGCTACCAAAGATATAGCCCAATCCGATATATAACGAGATCAAGGCAGAGCCGCCATAAGAGACAAATGGAAGCGTTACACCAACTACTGGTATCAGACTGGTAGCGGAACCGACGTTAAGAATAGTTTGTACTGCAATCCAACTTCCGATTCCTGCTCCGACATAGCGTGACATTGGATCTGTGCAACGAAGTGAAATTTTAAAGATTGAGAAAATTAGCGCAACCAGTAAGGCGAGTACAACCAAGGTTCCAAGTAAACCTAGCTCCTCGCCAATTACAGCAAAGATAAAATCGGTATGCGCTTCGGCAAGATTCCCCCATTTTTGCCGACTTCCTCCCAGGCCTACACCGAAAATTCCCCCGCTTGCTAAGCCCAGCAAACTATGTGCTGGTTGCCAGCCTGCATTTCTATAATCTTCTGGAGCAAAGGGATCTAGGACAACGAGAAAACGATCAAGGCGATATCCGGCAGTTGCGATCAGGACGGCGAGAGCGACCGCACCTACCGCAACAATTGAACCCAGAACACGTAATTCAATGCCTGATACAAAGAGTAAGCCCCCTAGTATCGCGGCGATCACACACGCAGTACCGAGATCGCGACCAAGCATCACTAAGAGCATAACGAGAAGAAAACCAGGTCCAATCAAGAGAAAGACATTTACTCGCGTCTTTCCATTAACTTCCTTGTTGGCCAACATCAGACTTGCCCAGAGTATTAAGAGGAATTTTGCTAACTCGCTGGGTTGGATATCTACAAAGGGTAGGGCGATCCAGTTGGTATTGCCATTGACAGTCTTACCGATACCTGGAATTTGGGGCAGCAAAAGGAGTATCGCTGAAATCAACAATCCAAAACGTGCCAACAGACGCCATTGCGTGATAGATCGCTGTGAAAGAAAGATGGCAAGGGGAATTGAGATTAAAAAGAAAGTTAGCTGGCGCAGCACGATCGCAACTGCATTGCCGCTTGTATCAAGTGCATGGATTGATGAAGCAGAGAAGACCATAATCAGGCCAATTATCGAGAGCGAGAGCGCACTAATGGCCAAGATATAGAAGTTATTGACAGGCTTTACTAGAAAGCTCTTGGACTTAGTACTCATGCGTGCTCCTTTACGACCGCTTTTGCAAATCTCTCACCGCGATCGGCATATGAAAGAAATTGGTCCATTGATGCACAAGCAGGGGCTAGCAATACCGTGTCCCCAGTTGTGGCGCGCGCCTTGGCCGCTCTCACAACCGCTTCCATCAAAGAGTTATCTGAGCCGCCTCTTTGGTAAGAGTCAGGGGTATCGATAAAAACGATCTCAACATCCGCAGCGTGGGCGCGAAGTTCTTGGGCGATCAATTCACGATCTGCGCCAATCAAAATTGCGACCTTGATGCGAGATTTGCAACGTTTCACCAGAGCTGCCATTTGTGCACCTTTGGCTAATCCACCCGCGATCCAAATCGCCGACATCGTCCCCATCAAGGATGCGGCGGCGGCATGCGGGTTGGTCGCCTTAGAGTCATTGATCCAATTGATCCCATTACCTTCGTAAATGCTCTCAATGCGATGACGATCTGGCTTAAAGTTTTGTAGCGCCTGACGAATCGACTCGTGTGAAACGCCAAGAGCGCGCGCCAAGCCCGCCGCTGCTAAAGCATTTGCAACGTTATGCGGAATTGTTGGTACTACATCTACGACCTCAGCGATCATCGCCGCTTCTTGTGGGTCGCTAACAAAAGCACGATCCACCAAGAGCTCTTCAACGACTCCAATTTCACCTGGACCTGGAGTATCTAACGAGAAGAAGACTTTTCTGCCTTGCCAATTAGCCGATCTTGATACCACTTCGCCATCATCACCATTAAATATTCCGGTACTCGCCCGATCCAAAATCGCCATCTTTGCTTGCGCGTAGGCGTTGAAGCCACCGTGCCAATCAAGGTGATCTTCAGCGATATTTAAAATTGATACGGCAACAAATGTCGCTTCCCGAATCCAGTGAAGTTGAAATGAGGAGAGCTCTAAAACGAGAACTTCATACTTTTCGGCGCTTTCTACGCTCTCGATGACCGTTGTGCCAACGTTTCCACAGGCTATCGCTGAAACGCCGCCGGCTCGTAGCATCGCAGTAACCATCTCTACTGTTGTCGTCTTACCATTCGTTCCAGTTAGCGCCAACCAACGTTGGTTTGGCACCAGTTCTCCGCGAAGTTGCCAGGCGAGATCGACCTCATTAAATAATGGGATCTCATACTTTTTTGCTGCAGTGATTAATGAGTGATCGGATTTCCAACCTGGTGAGATGACTATTCCATCGAAATTTTCTGCGCTAAAAGATTTGGTGGGGGCGACGGTAAAGCCTGCTGTTTCGGTGACTAGATCATCAGCTAAAGATATTTCTGCTCCACGCTTGGAAAGTGATTGAGCCACCGCAATCCCGGTTACTCCCGCGCCGAGAATGAGAATTTTCTTACCTGCAAAATTAGTGGCCATAACGCGCCATACCTACTGCGTGACCCATTGTGCATAAAAGAGGCCGAGGCCCAGCGCGACACATAGCCCAGCGATAATCCAGAAGCGCAACACAATAGTGACTTCGCCCCAGCCCATTAACTCAAAGTGGTGCTGCAGTGGCGCCATCTTAAAGATGCGTTTTCCCCCAGTGATTTTAAAGTAGACAACTTGCAAGATTACCGATGCGCTAATAATTACAAAGAGCCCGCCTAGTGGAATAAGTAGAAGTTCGATACGAAGCGATGTTGCAATTCCAGCAAGTGCTCCACCTAACGCAAGGGATCCGGTATCTCCCATAAAGATCTTGGCAGGTGAGGCATTCCACCAGAGGAATCCCGCGCACGCTCCGGCAAGAGATGCAGATAGGACCGCTAAATCGAGTGGATCGCGCACCAAGTAACAGTTTTCTACAGGCGCGATCGCACAACTCTGTCCAAATTGCCAAACTCCAATCAATATAAATGCGATGAAAGTCATCACAGCGGCGCCAGTTGCCAGGCCATCTAGCCCATCTGTGAGATTAACGCCGTTACTCGTAGCCGTAACCATCAGAACCACCCAAACAATTACCAATCCCGCGCCTAAGACGATTGATGTATCACGAACGGTGGAGAGGTTTTCTGAAATCGGAGTTAAGCCATCGCCATCTGGAAATTGAA
>JAQCAO010000079.1 GCA_027731885.1 Actinomycetota bacterium
GGTCTCTTGTTTAGTGATAGTTAAAACTACGACTGTTATAACTTTTACAAAAGTTCTTTCTGGCAGATGCAGACACGTTCTCCGCAAAATATACATTTATAGTCGGTCTCATTCTCTTTCGTATCTCTGCTCATCTTGGTCTCATCTCTTTGGGAAGCTAACAACTCGATTTGATTTTGCTAGGAGTAACTTTCGAACAAAATCAACTTACTGCTGATTCCAATAATTGCTTTGGGGGTACCACTCGCATCTTGTTTGGGGAGGGGTAGCACTTGCTTCACCGACGAGACCTGCGTGGGATTAATCACCGCTGGCCAGAGCGCTGCTTAGAAGCTGCTGGGAATTAGCCGCCTAGGCTTCAGCATTTCCCGTGGCCAGTACTCTTAGGCCATGTCATTTACTATGTATTCAACTACTTGGTGCGGTTATTGCAAGCGTCTAAAATCTCAATTGGGCGATCTCGGGGTCACATTTGAAGAGATCAATATTGAGGAAGTGCCGGGGACCGCTGAAATTGTTGAGAAGGTAAATGGGGGCAATCGCACCGTGCCGACCTTGGTTTTTTCCGATGGAAGTGCGATGACCAATCCTTCGGCTAAAGAAGTTGTGGCAAAGTTAGAAGAATTGAAGGGGAGATAATTATGAAGCCAGAGACAGCGCTGGGTGTGAAGCTGCAAAAACTAAATAGATTGGCTGGAGTTACTCATCTGATTCAAGGTGTGGTGCTCTTAGCGATCTTAAATCCTGATACAACGATCCCAGTCATCACCCGATTCTTCACCGATACTCCAGAAGGAATCCGCCCTGAGAGCGAAACTCTCTTTGAATTTCCAATCGCGCTGATTGGACCGATCTTTCTCTTGCTTTCAGCGTTTGCACATCTTTTGATCTCGGCGCCTTTTTATGTGCGCAGATATGAGAAAAATATCCAAGATGGCATCAATCCTGCGCGCTGGTGGGAGTATGCAGTTAGCTCTTCTTTGATGCTCGTTGTCTTAATGATGCTCGGTGGGCTTATTGAGGTTTCCACCGTTGTCTTTATGTTCGCTCTCAACTTCATTATGAATTTAATGGGTCTGATGATGGAGAAATACAATCAGCTAACTGAGAAGACCAATTGGTTGGCCTTTAATATCGGAGTCTTTGCAGGCATCGTGCCGTGGATTATGGGTGGGCTTTACTTCTGGGTTTCAACTAGCAATATTGCAGACTCGATTCCGGTCTATGCCCAATTTGGGTACCTCTTGACCTTCCTCTTCTTCAACAGTTTCGCAATCAATATGTGGTTGCAATATAAGAAAATTGGAAAGTGGAGAGATTACGTCCACGGTGAGAAGACATACATTGTGTTAAGCCTGGTCTCAAAGTCCGCACTTGGCTGGATTATCGTTTTGGGAACTTTAGGTATCTAACGCCAACGACTGACTAGGTGGGAAAATTTCGGGAAACGACGCCTGGCCAACTATTGTTTTTTAGCAGGAGCAGGAGAAGTATGAAGGCTCCAGTTGGTTAGGAGAAAAAATGAAAATCCAAACCCTTATCGCAAATAAAAGCGTGCGCACATAACCGCCCACGATACGGTCCAGCACCTGATTGAATGCCTAAATACCTTTCGGATTGGTGCCCTAGTAGTCTCATTTGATGGGCGAGTCATAGATGGCATCGTCTCCGAAAGAGATGTGGTGCGCGCGATGCTCGGAAAGTTAGATGTAATCGAAGATCTACACGTGCGCGACATAATGACAGTTGATGTTTTTACTTGCACACCCGATGCGACGGTAGCTGAAGTTATGTCTCTGATGACTGCAAAGCGAATTAGACACGTACCGGTTGTAGACGCACAAGGTGATTTACTCTCACTAGTCTCAATTGGAGATGTGGTTAAACATCACCTTGATGAGATTTCGTTTGAGAATCAGGCGCTTAAGCAGTATGTAGCAGGAAGTAATTAAAGATCAGCGTTCTTGCATTTAGTGAAAGTAATATCAGAGGTAAAAGCGCGAGTCGAAAAACGAATGGAGCCGGTAAGTGATTATTCGCCAAATAGAGCAGGGAGATCGCCAGCAATGGCAACCACTTTGGCAGGGTTATTTAGATTTCTACGAAGTCACTCTCTCCGAGCAACAGAGTGATCTAACTTGGGAACGCTTCTTTGATCCAGCGCACGTCTTTCAGGGGATTGTTGCGCAGATAGATGGCTCAATAGTTGGCATAGCCCACGCGATGTTGCGCCAATCTACTTGGGAGCCAGTTGGTGATCTCTACATTGAAGATCTCTTTGTCGCCCCCAGTGCGCGAGGTCAGGGAATTGCCCGAGGGTTAATTGAAGAGTTTAGGCAGCAGGCGCAGGCCCTTGGGGCTGGCTCTCTTTATTGGCAGACTCGCGCCGGTAATCTAAAAGCTCAGGCGCTTTATGAGCAGATCGCGACCAAGAATGATTACATCCAATACGCGATTAAAACCTCAAACCACAAAGCGAAGTAGATGCGGCTACTATTTCCATCATGAAGATGAAATTTGAAAAGATCAGCGCCTACCAACTCTTTGGCTGGACCCCACTTTTGATCACAGTAGTAACAGCATCCACTATTGCCGCCTTTGGCATCAGAGCTGGGCTTTAGCTTTACCAGCTTGGCTTAAATAAAAGCTTCAACTGGCAGATCATTTTCACCATTTTTAATGGCGTTCACAATTCGAGCTGCTACAAAATCTGGATCGAGACCAGTTGGTAAATTTGGTGCTGTGCCAGAAAGTGGGCGAGTTGCTAAACCAGTTTCGGTATGCGGTGGACGAGCATCAATTACATCGATCTTAAGACGACGAAGTTCGCGCGTTGCAGCGGTCATCGCACCCCATACAGCAGATTTTGATGCGCTGTATGCAGCCATTCCTGCCATTGGTTGCAGCGCAACAACGGCTGATATGTTGAGGAAGAAGCCACCTTCTGAAATATGTGGCGTGCTCTCGCGCAGTGCAACGATTGGTGCGATCGCATTTACGGCAAAAAGATTTGCGAGAGTTGCATCATCGAGTTGAGCCACGGTGCCAAAGGCAACAACGCCCGCTGCGTTTATTACTCCATCAAATGGGGCAAGCGATGTGAGGGCTGCGCGCAAACTTGATGAATCTGTAATGTCGGCGACTGCGTGGTTGGTAACAGAAGCAGAATTTAACCGGGTGGAATCACGCACGATTGCACTGACAGCAGAGCCTTCACTAGCGAGCTTTATGGCGAGGTGGGCGCCCAAGACTCCAGTGGCTCCGATGATGACAATATGTTTTCCGTTTAGATCACGCGCCACAAGAGACCGACTTTCCATTGAGATAAGAATGGTCCCAGATGGACCATCTCCTAAACTTTAACTGAAGTGGCTAAATAGCGCAGAATTTAGCGATCAGGCTAGAGTCAGGAGTATGAAAGTGCACGCAGAGGTTGTTGTTATATATGACGGCAAATGTGATTTCTGTTGGCAATCAATTACGTGGGTGCGAAAGCGATGCGAGATTAAGGCGCTGGCCTATCAAAGTAGTGATCTTGATCAGTATGGCCTAACGGAAGAAGAATGCGCCAAACGTGTCTACGTAATCGCAAATGGCCAAAGGTATGCAGCAGCCGCGGCAATCGCATATCTGCTAAATCACCGGGGAAATAAAGTTGCTGGTTTCTTTCTGCGCAAATCTGGTCCAATTGGTGAATTTGGATATCGCCAAGTCGCCGGAAATCGCCAGTCAAAAATTGTAAAAGCGATAGGAAATTTCTTACGCTTCTTAAATTCGCGCTGAGATTCCTAACTTATCGTTCATCTGTGCAAAATTTAGGGCGTCGTGCTCTTTGAAAGTTGCGCTACACATGTGACAGCGTACCTCCCATTTCCAAGCTGCAAATGAGTTGTACCCCATCTTATAAGATGCGACAAATTTTACTGGTGCGAAAATTTTGCAACGCATACAACGTTTTGGTATTTCTAGTGAGTTGACTAGTTGCGATTCTGCTCTAAAGCCACGCGCATATTCAAAGCCGATCCCAAATAGATCTACATCAATCAGAAATGCTCCTGGGTTGATTGATAACTCAAATTGAGCATCTCTTAGCTCTTTAAAGGCATAGAAGCCGCAATCACAATCCATTACAGGTGGAATGTGCTCTGGATTTAGGGTGCAGGTTGCTAGATCATCTGCGCTGTAATGATCACCGGTCAAACCGGTAAATATTGGTTCGCGGCCTGTGATGAATGCTAATTTGTAGCCGTGCATAATTTGGCTGGGCAGCAAGAATGGATCTGCAAAAGCAAATTTGCCTTGCGCTGCTTTACTCCTTTTACTATCCCTCTTTTTTAACCAATCTGCCAATATAAATAAGATCACAAAAGCGGTGGGGATAGCTGCGATAAAAACCTTCAGAAATAAGACCACGGTATCGCGCGCAATTAAGGGGTCTGCTCGATCAGAGAAGCCACCCAAGAGATAGGCGACTAGCAGCATCACTGCGGTGGCAAGCGGAAAAATTCTGATCGATCGGATCAGTTTGCGCTCAAAGTCGGCTGCTGCCATCACAAAAGTAAACACCTTCTAGCCTATTTTGGCGCCTTCAATTCGGCCGAGCGCCTTAAGCCTGACTGCACAATCTGTGCCTGACGTACTTTCAACTATTTATTTCTATCAAACCGTGGTTTGCTTATCGCAGGAAATGGAGTGCGAGAAATGGAGGGTGGCCATGGCTGAAATTGGTGAGCCAGATCGTGTTATCCGCCGTGAGCGTGACCCAGTTATACCGCCACTGGCTCCGGTACCAACGCCAGAGTTAGTTCCGGCTGAGGGCTAGAGGAAAGATTTTCAAAGCTCTTTACACTTTTTCTCATTATCTATCCTCACTGGCTGGCTTGAAAGTATTATGCACTATCGCATCACTCAACTGCGCGATATCTAGTGTTTCTTGGATCGGTACCACCCACAATTCTTCCCCACGAATTCTTCCGCTCACCGCCTCGACCATTAACTGGTAAGCATCAACTGGAGGAAATTCTTCGGTGTGGTTACCAATTTTGAGAGAGGAAATTTCCTTCCAGCAGGTGAAGGCTGCGCCTTTGAGAAATTCAATGGTGCCCAACCCCCCAATGATTTTGGCAGATTGATTCTCTTTTTCAATAAAAGAACTTCGCGCAGATAGTTTGATTAGCCCACCCTCTAGTGGCTCTAAATTGGCGGTGACATTTGTTGTCAGATCTATTCCATTCTCATTAAATACCTGATCTATGTTCTGTAGCGTTGGGCTAACCCAAGGGTTTATCAGTGCCCGCCATAGATGTAATTGGTAGGAGCCAACGTCTAGAAAACTGCCGCCACCTGCTTGGCCACGGAAGTTATCTTTCAGATCAGCGGTGAAGGAAAAGACTGATTCGACTTTACTTAAGTCACCGATATCTCCACGCGCCACCACTTCAATAGCGCGCTGAAAACGGGGGTGCCAGCGTAGCCAGGCAGCCTCTATTAATAACTTGCCATTGGCTTTGGCCAAATCGGCCATCTCTTTCGCCTGACTGAAGTTAATTGCGAGGGGTTTTTCACATAAGACATGTTTGCCGCCTTTGAGTGCGGAAATAACCCATTGGTGGTGTTGCTGATTTGCTAAATTAATATAGATCGCATCGATATTAGGATCGGCGATTATTTGGTTGTAACTATTAGCACCGTTATAAGAGCGCACTGGTGAAAGTTCTTGTGCGCGCTTTAAATCACGGCTAGCAACTGCGGCAAGTGTTGTGTTAGCAGAGGCGTGGATTGCCGGTGCCAGCGCCTTGGTTGCG
>JAQCAO010000001.1 GCA_027731885.1 Actinomycetota bacterium
CTTTCACTCGAACTCGCCTGCACCTTGGGTGAATGGTGGTATGCCTCAAAGAATTTTGAAAAAGTTGTCGAGATTATGGATGAATGCACACAAGAACATTTAGTCGATGGAAATCAAGTAGGTGCCGCTAACGACTTACATTTATTGGGTTGTGCTTATCGCGAGTTAAAGAAATTTGATTTAGCGATCTCAACTTTTAAAGAAGCGCGGCTAATCTTTAAGACAGAGAAGGAAGTTATTCAAGTCGCTCGTTGCGATCAGAAGATCGCCTCTTGTTATGTTGAAATTGGTGATGGCGAGAAAGCGCTAGAAGCGGCGCGCAAAGCGATTGATGTATTTGAAACTGGCCACGATCATCGCCGCGAAACATTTGCCCTTTTTGAATATGGCAAAGCGGAAGTATTGCTGGGCAAGCTAGAAGACGGCTTGGCAACTTTGGATGGGGTATTGCAGATCATCTCTGAAGATGATCCAAAAGATTTTGAACTCATTGTTGATATCGAGACTCGCATGTCGACTGTTCTGCGCAGCTTGGGTCGTATTGATGAGGCGAATGAGATAGATCGCCGCCTTATTGCAGTGCGCGAAGCGATGGAAGATGTCCCCGCCCCAGAGGATTTAGGCGACTAAACCTTTAACTTAATCTGGGCAGATGTTGCAACGCCCAGTGATACATCGCGGTAGCACCAGCGGCGGATGCATTCATGGAACGCGTTGATCCGTACTGTTGAATTGCATATAAAACCGCGCACACAGCAACGCCTTCATCTGACATACCGGCACCTTCTTGACCAAAGAGTAGAACACAAGATTCAGGAAGATCAGATCCTTCTAACTGCTTAGATGATGGAACATTATCGATTCCGATGATTGGCAAGTTGTTTTCTTTACACCAAGTAGCAAAGTCAGCGATCGTTGGATGGTGAATAACTCTCAGGTATCTATCAGTAACCATCGCCCCGCGCTTATTCCAATCGCGCTTACCAACGATATGAACCGCAGAGACGTTAAAAGCATTTGCGGTGCGGACTACAGATCCAATATTTAAATCGTGTTGCCAATTCTCAATAGCGATATGTAATTTGTGGCGTTTGGTATCTAAATCCGCAACTATTGCTTCGACCGACCAATATCGATAGTGATCTAGAACATTTCGGCGATCACCATTTTCTAACAATTCTGGGTCATATTGCGCGCCAGTGGGCCAAGGTTTCTCGTGTGGTCCCACGCCGACTACTGGAAAGAATTCTCCCGGCCCAATCGTGGCAGGTGTATTAATTTCCATAAGCACACTCTAAACTTAATAAAGGTTAAACGCTAGAAAGGGCTAATCACCATGGAAGCAGTATTTCTCATCGCCTATATCGTGCATATGTTGGCGATCCTTGGAATTCTCGTATTACTCCTGCTCCAGTGGAAAAAGAACCCTCGCAAGCTTTCCTCGGGCGTACTACATAGCACTACAACTGCTCTGATTGCAGGACTTGTAATGGTTGGCACTTATGCCTCTGCTAAACCAGATGAAGAGCTCGATCACGTAAAAGTCGCAATAAAACTTGTGATTGTCCTAGCCATTCTGGTAATTAGTTACTTAAACATAAAGAAGAGCGAGATTAAGAAGAGCGCTTGGCTTTCTCTAATTGGGCTGACTCTGTTAAATATTATTATCGCAACCGCTCGGTTCTAGGTAAAAATCGTGAAGAAACTGCTGGCGTTTAGCGCTGCCATTATTTCGGCAAGCGCGTTGGCATCACCGAGCGCTTCGGCCTTTGAACCACAGGCAGCCGCCAAGGTCTTTAAGAAGTTGGCTGCCGCGCCTTCCTTAAACAACCCATCAGTTTCACTTGTCGATGTCAGTACCGGAGAAGTTGTCTTTGAATCTAATGCTAATTCACAACGTAAGCCGGCATCGCTTATGAAAATTTTATCTGCCGCCGCGACTTTAAGGTATTTGGATTCTTCAACTGTCTTTGCAACATCTGTTTCACTAGGGCCAACTCCGAATTCATTGATAATCGATGGCGAATATGACCCTTGGATATCTATGGATGCCAATGCTGCGGCCAAAATGAAACGAACCTACTTTTACGGTTTTGCATCTAAGGGTCTTAGCGCAGTTAAGAAAAACTCCGAAGGACCAGTGAAAAAGATCCAGGTTTATTACAATGATCTATATTCAGTAGAAGTGGCAAAATTACAGGCATACTATAAAAAACGCGGGTTTAGGACCACTTTTGAGAAAATTAGCGAATCGAAAGCCAAGTCACTGGCTAGAGAGCAAATTTTTTACTGCACCTCACCAACTGTAAAAAGAATTATGGATTGGTTTTTGATTTGGAGTGATAATGAAGTTTCGGAGCGAATGGCACGATTAGCAGCAAAGGCTGCAGGAAATGAATTTAATCAAAAAGGAGTAGTAAGAACTTTTAACAAAGTATTACGTGAATTAGAAATTGATCCTTCAAAAATCATCATAAGAGATGCAAGTGGCTTATCAAGAGAGAATAAGTTGACCGCAGATATTTTGTCACAACTCTTATATAAAATACATTCAGATCCATTATTTTCGCAGATGATAGACGGGTTGCCAGTGGGTGGAGAAACTGGAACGCTAAGTGAGCGCTATATCAAATCCGCACCGCAAGCAGTTGGTTTAGTTAAAGCGAAGACCGGGACTTTATCCGGAACGGTGAGTTTGGCCGGCTATGTGCAATCTGGTGATCGTGAATATGCCTTCACTATTATTGCTGACAAAATTCAGCGAACGACTGCGGCTAGCGAGCGGGCGCGAAAAACGGTAGATATTTACTTAGGCAAGATAGCAGCACCATTAATTGCTCCTATCGGCGAAACTTCCACCGCAACTATTGGTTAGCAAAGACCTTAATCGATCCGCCGTAACAAGCAACCCAGGTTCGAGAATTGACCGAGTCGTAAGTAACTCCTATTGGCGCGGCGCAAACTTTGATATTTTGAATAACTTTCATATTTGATGTTCTCACTTTAGAAAGAGTTCCGCTGCGAAAGTTAACAACAAATAGCGCCGAACCATCTGATGAGATTGCCAAACTGCGCGCAGATTTCCCAGTGGATACGGCCTTCACCGCTTGATTAGTTGCTAGATCCCACGCGATAACTTTTCCTGAAATATTTAAAGTCGCATACAACCTGGATCCGTCAGGAGATAACTCAATAGCGCGCGGATTTGATCCAATTGGTATGTAATCAAGGGCAAAATTGTCTAAATCAATACGATGAATTCGATTACCACCCATTTCAGCTACATAAGCAAATTTACTATCGCCCGAAACAGAAATTCCGCGGGGGTAGCGTCCAATCTTGATTGACTTAATGGTCTCCTGGGTTTCAACTGAGATTACGGTGACTGTATAAGAACACCAATTTGAAACGAGGATGTACTTGTTATCAGGAGTTACTTTAACGACCTTAGGTACAGATCCAACTGGATAAACGGCGTCAATCTCACCTTTCGCTAAATTAACGCGAGATAGGAAACTCTTGTCGTAACCAGATGCAGGCGAACAGGTGTCGGTTCCCTCTTTATCAAATCCTTTTCCATACATCGCGTAATTTGTGAAGTAGAGATATTCACCGTCAGGCGAGAAAGCTCCTTCGACGGGTGCGCCTTTATATCTTCCTGAGTATTTTGAGTATCCAAAATCAGATAATCGAACAGTGTCAGGAATAGTTTGCTTTAACTCCATTGTTTCTGCGTCATAAATAGTCACGCTATGGCGATACATCATGTTGTGCGCGCTCACTAAACCGTCATTTGATGCTTGAACCGACTTTGGAGCAATCGCACCGGTAATTGTCTTTATTAACTTCAAAGTTGTCTGATCAGTTGTGGCGCTTGCGCTCTCTGGAACGGATGTGATCAATAAAGAGAATAGAAGGAGTAAACTCACCCTTTTTTGATTCATAATGGTGAGTTTACCTGCGCAAAACTAGCGATCTCTACCCTCTTCAAGATCATCGCCATCCAGGCTTGTTTGAGGTGTCATTCGTCATATTTTTCTTCATTACGCGCAACAGACGGGCATCCTTAGGGAACGGTGAGAACACCACCTGTTAATGCTGAGTAATCTTCTCCTGTGCGCACCGATTCACACGCAAATCTGTCTACAAAAGTCCGCGGCTATGTAGACCTGATGAAATTACGCGTTGTTGAACTCTTATTGGTTTCAACGCTTCCTGCGATGGTTTTAGCGCAGAACGGGTTGCCTTCTCTTTCACTGACTATCTCAACTCTAATTGGCGGAACCTTAGCCGCGGGCAGTGCAAATGCCTTTAATATGGTTATTGAATCTGAATCAGATAAGTTAATGAAGCGCACCGCCAAGCGCCCACTTGCAACAGGGGTATTGAGTAAAAGAGAAGCAACGGTATTTGCAACATTTATTGGTTTGATTTCACTGGTTATATTTGGAGTCTTCACAACCCCACTAGCAACTTTATTATCCTTTATCGCCATCGCTTTCTATGTAATTGTTTACACAATTGGACTGAAGCGAAGAACCACTCAAAATATTGTTTGGGGTGGAGCTGCGGGTTGTATGCCAGCGCTTATCGGTTGGGCTGCAGTAACTAACTCGCTATCTGTAACCGCCTGGTCCTTCTTCTTCGTAATATTCTTTTGGACGCCGCCACATTTCTGGGCGCTGGCCATCAAATATAAAGATGATTACGCCGCAGCCGGAATTCCTATGCTGCCTGTTGTAGCTACCAAAACCCATTTACTTCGCCAGATGTGGGTTTACACAATCGCGATGGTTGCCTCATCTGTTGCACTCTTTATAAATGCAGATTTGCAAGTATGGGCGCAAGCGCTCAATTTGATCTTAGGTGCTCTGTTTGCTTGGCAGCTGCGCGGTTTAGATGAAAAGTCTGAAAATTACGAAAAGATCGCTGGAAAGATTTTTCATTGGTCAATTACTTACTTGAGCCTATTGTCGGTGCTGCTAGTTGCGGCTCAGTTGTTGAAGGCTTGAGTTAAATCCTTAATCAGATCATCTACGTGTTCCAGGCCTACGGATAGTCGCAGCACTGAAGGCGTAATCCCCAATTCTACCTGAACTTCTGGTGATAAGCGGCGATGGGTAGTTGAAGAGGGATGAGTTATCAGTGATTTGCTATCACCTAAGTTATTTGAGATATCGATAATGCGAAGTGCATCCATAAACTTAAAGGCAACTTTCTGGCTACCCACAAATTCAATACCGATAGTGCTACCCCCGCCACTCATCTGCTTCTGCACAATTGCGTAATCAGGATGCGACTTAAGGCCGGGGTACTTTACGGATTTAATTTCCTTACGTGTTTCAAAAAATTCAGCGATCGTATGTGCATTCTGGCACATCCGTTGCACACGCATCTCCATTGTTTCCAAAGACTTCAGGAGCACCCACGCGTTAAATGGGCTAAGCGTTGGACCGGTATGGCGGATAAATGGAACCAATGATTCGTGAATGTATGAGAAAGAACCTAAAACTGCGCCAGCAAGTACTCGGCCCTGGCCATCGATATGTTTAGTAGCCGAGTACATAACCACATCTGCTCCAAGTTCAAGTGGTTTCTGCAGCACAGGAGATGCCATCACATTATCAACAATTACCGTGGCGCCGACTTTATGCGCGAGATCACTGACCATGCGAATATCAACAATCTCCATCAGTGGATTACTTGGTGATTCTATAAAGACAACTTTTGTCGATTTGCTAAGGGCGGCTGCCCAAAGTGCAGGATCGTTACCTTTAACCAACTCAATGGTTACGCCCCACTTTGGCAAAATTTCTGTCAGCACAACATGGCAAGAACTAAACATTGCAGCCGAAGCGACTACGTGATCTCCTGCGCGAACCAAACATGCGATTGAGGCAAACATGGCCGACATTCCAGATCCGGTGGCCACACAATATTCCGCACCCTCAATCGCTGCCAGACGTTGTTCAAACATCTGAACGGTTGGGTTGTGGAACCGGCTGTAAAGATAGTGGTCTGTTTGATCTGCAAATGAATCGAAGGCTTCTTGCGCCGAAGAATATGTAAATCCGCTATTTAAATAGAGAGCTTCGGAAGTTTCTCCGAAGCCAGAACGAGCAAGACCTGCGCGCACTGCATCAGTTTGGGGATTTAAATCCCAGTCTGGGGCAGGTCGCTGATTGCGCGGCCGATAACCCCAAGTCTCGTCACTCACAGAGATAATTCTAAGGTGCAATTGGTATATTCAATGCATGCCCAAACTCGCAATCTCAGTAGATGATTTAACCAAGAAATATGCAACTGGTCTGGCAGTTTTTCACGCAAAATTTGAAGTTCCAGTAGGCACCATCTGTGGCTTTGTCGGCCCAAATGGTGCGGGAAAGACGACCACTATTCGAATGCTCCTGGGCTTGATCTCACCAACAGGTGGAAATGGTCAGATTTTGGGTGAATCGATTTCCTCACCAGAAAAATACCTATCAAGTGTTGGCGCAATGATTGAAGGTCCGGCCTTCTATCCCGCGCTATCTGGTGCCGAGAATTTACGCGTCCTGGCAACCCTTGGTGGATTCCCGCAAGAGCGCGTAGATCAATTACTAAAACAAGTTGGTTTAGCAGATCGAGGAAAGTCTAAGTACAAGACTTATTCGTTGGGTATGAAGCAGCGGTTGGGTATCGCCGCAGCGCTGCTCCCGAATCCAAAGTTATTAATTCTTGATGAACCAACCAACGGCCTAGACCCAGAAGGAATTCAGGAAATTCGTCAATTACTTCGCGAACTAGCGGATAAAGGAACCACAGTATTTGTCTCTTCCCACTTGTTATCTGAACTCGAAATTATTAGCGAATACTTAGTGATGTTACGTAAAGGCGAAGTAGTTTTTGCGGGCCCGATTCAAGAACTCTTTGATCAACAGCAACCATTTATGATTGTAAAAACTGCGAGCGAGCAAGATCTGCAGAAGATAATTACGATCGCACAAGCCGCTGGTCATAAAGCGCATCTGCGCGATGGTGCGGCGCATATCGAAGGTCCGGCGGAATGGGCGGGAACTTTAAATAAGTTAGCTTTTGAAAGCGGAATTCTCTTAACTCAACTCTCACCGCAGCTACCAAATCTGGAAGAGACTTTCTTTGAAATGACGGGAGAGCAGAAATGATTATTAGCCTTCTCAGAATCTTCTTTGCAGAATGGCGCAAATTACGTCGTCCTACCTTGCTTTTAGGAACACTCGGCGCAGTTGCTTTCTTTAGCGTTTTAGTCTCATCAGTACTTTTCTTAATGATTGATTCGCCTCAAGGAAACGGTGATCGCGGTATGCGAATTACCCGCGAGATGCTCGCACTCCCTGGCGGTGCAACCGAATCATTCTCAAGTATTGGCAATCTATTAGGAATCATTGCGCTCTGTGTCTTTGCCGCTCAAACAGCCCAAGAGTATTCACTAGGAACCTTGCGTAATTTATTGGTTCGTCAACCGGGTCGAATTCGTATCTTGGTCGGCAAATTAGCTTCTATGAAAGTATTCGCGATGATCATGACCCTGGTTAGCGCAGTTTTATCTATCGGTATCTCATATGCACTAGCCGGAAGACAGAATGTCAACACTGAGCTCTGGTTTAACGGTGATGGCCGGCTAGATATTGCTCAGACGCTTTTAAATGTCTTTATCTCAATTTTGGGGTTCGGCATTATTGGAATGGTTCTTGGCATTGTTCTGCGCTCACCAATAAGTTCGATTTCGTTGGGCGTGCTGTGGCTGCTGATTATCGAAAATATTGTTGGGGCGCTTAGATCTAGCACTCTGAAATGGCTCCCTGGAAATCAACTGGGAACGATCGCAACCGGTGGAAGCCAGAGCGTTTCATATTCGCACGCGCTAACTCTTTCAGCTATATATGTGAGCGTTGCCTTAATTATCGCAACAGTTCTATTCACAAAGAGAGATGTATCCAACTAGCGACACTTACAGCAATCTCCGAAGTTACTCAGGGAACTGACTTATTCTGAGGGCTTACCTGTTGGGGGTTTTTTATGTTGATTCGCGGTAAGGCAGTAGCGCTGGCTGTGATCTTTGGCTTAACGCTAACGATTACGCCTGCAATTGCGGCGACTCCAAAACCTACTCTGGCGCAAATCAAAGCTGCTAAGAAAGCAGAAGCCGCTAAAAAGAAGGCGGCCGAAGCAGCCGCCAAGAAATTAGCGGCAGCGAATCAAAGGCTTGGCACATTAACTGCTAAAGCAAATGCAGCCCAAGCGCTATATGTAAAAGCAAAGAATGAGCTAGCGATTGCAACCACTGCTGCAAATGCCGCTGCCGAGTATGCCCGCGAAACCCAACAAGCCGTTTCACAGGCCCATCGCGTAATCGGAAAGATGGCCGCAAGTGCCTACATAATGGGAGGCTCACTGACAGAGATTGAACCGCTGCTTAGTGCAAATGGCCCACAAGATTTAATTGATCAAATCTCGACTTTAGATAAATTAGGAATACAAAATACGATGGCGCTTGAGCGATACAAAGCAGCCGAAATTATTGCTCGTGATGCAAAAGTTAAAGCCGATGAAGCAAAAATTGTGCAAGAAACGGCAACAACTAAAGTCGCAGTTGCAAAGAAAATTGCAGACGATGCGCGATCTCTGCAGCAAAAAGAAGTTGATAAGTTGCAAGATATCCAAGATAAGTTGGCGCGCGAACTTGCAAGTGCGAAGCGAGTTCGCATCACCCTCGAACAACAACGCGCGCTAGCGTTACTTGAAGAAAGTCGGGCTAATACTGCGGCTACTACAGGTGGTCAAAAAAAGGTATGGCCGGATCTGGGATTCAAAGGGCGCACAACAATCCGAACAACTGAAGCACAGCGTGCGACAGCAGTGGCATTTGCAAAGAAACAGGTATTAGCGCGTAAGCCGTATGTTTGGGGCTCAGAAGGACCAAATGCATTTGACTGTTCCGGTTTGGTTTATGCCGCATACAGATCTGCAGGTTTAGGTTGGCCAAATTGGGATCGCCTTAACTCCTCACTTTATGCGGGTTACACCAAGCATGTTTCGCTAAATAAACTTGTTCCCGGCGATCTGCTCTTTTATTCATATAAAGGAACTATTTCATCGATCCACCACATTACGATTTATGCAGGTAACGGAATGATGTGGGAAGCCAACTCAAAAGCAAAAGGGTTGCTCTACTCCAATATCTATAGCATCAAGGGGCTTATGCCATTCGGTGGTCGGGTCTAGAGTTAGACCATGACTTCGGCACTGCTTGATCTTCGTAACGCAGTTCGCCCATTTCTTGAGAATTTAACCGCGGGAGATTCTGTCGTAGTAGCAGTTTCAGGTGGCGCAGATTCGCTCGCACTGGCATATGCATTGGCTAAAGAAGCGCCACCACTTGCAATCACCTTAATCGCGGTCACTATTGATCATCAATTGCAAAGTGGTTCGGGTGAGCAAGCTGAAAAAGTTCAGAAAGAATTAAAAGAGATGGGTTATCAAGAAGTAATCATTGAAAAAGTCTCAGTTGTAGAAAATTCTGGGCTAGAAGCCGATGCCCGCACTGCCAGATATGCGGCGCTAGATGCGATCTCACATGCATACGGAGCGACACAAATTTTCTTAGGACATACACGAGACGATCAAGCTGAGACAGTGCTCCTTGGTTTAGCGCGCGGATCAGGCACTCGATCTTTATCTGGTATGGCAGTTGTTAATGGAAAGTACGCCCGCCCATTTTTACAGCTAACTAGAACGCAAACAGTCGCAGCCTGTGCAGAAGCAGAATTAACTTCTTGGAACGATCCACATAATTTAAATGAGAAATTTTCTAGAGTACGTGTGCGCAATAAAGTGATGCCGGTTTTGGAAGAAGAGATCGGTCCCGGTATTGCTGCTGCTCTGGCACGAAGTGCGGCGATTTTGCGTGACGATGCTGATGCTTTAGATGAGATGGCGCAGGCGGTTATCTCGCGAGTTGATTTAAGCGACTTAGATTGCGCCGCCTTGGCTGAGCTACCTCGGGCCATCCGCTCTCGCGTACTTCGAGCGGCGATCTACGCTGCAGGGGCGCCCAGCGGCTCCGTGAGCGCAGAGCACCTCTCCGCCTTAGAGGCGCTGGTCACTTCTTGGCGCGGCCAAGGCGAGGCGAGCCTGCCGGGTGGTGTGAAGGTTGCCCGGATTTCGGGCAGACTTTCGCTCTTAGCCCGCCCATAAATCTCCCCAAGAGATTAGATATTAAAGGAGTCCTTAAGTGGATCTAGCTGCTGTCGGCACCGATGTTGAACGCGTAATTGTTACTCAAGAAGAATTGCAATCTAAAGTTGCAGAACTTGCTGCGCGCGTTGATGCTGATTACAAAGATCGTGACTTACTTCTGGTCGGCGTGCTCAAAGGCGCGATTATGGCCATGGCAGATTTAACTCGCGCGATGCAGCGTCATATAGATATGGATTGGATGGCAGTTTCTTCTTATGGTTCTGGAACAAAGTCAAGTGGCGTTGTTCGAATTCTGAAAGATTTAGATCGCGATATCACTGGTCGAAATATTTTAATTGTAGAAGATATTGTCGATTCCGGTTTAACGCTTTCTTGGTTGCGCGCAAACTTAATGTCTCGCGGCGCCGCTTCCGTGGAGATTCTGGCAATTCTACGTAAACCTGAAGCAGCAAAGGTTGAAGTCGCTTGTAAATATGTAGGTTTTGATATTCCACCAGACTTTGTAGTTGGTTACGGATTAGATTTTAATGAAAAGTATCGCAATCTCCCATTCGTCGGTGTGCTGGCAAAGCACATTTATTCGTAAGGGATGAGAATTTAAAAATGGAGAAAAAAATCCCCCTGAAGAAGAGCCCAGTTGTAAAGAATATAAAGAGCAAGAAGCCAGCCAGGAAAGCTCCGACAACTCGCACAGGACGCATCATCCGCGGACCACTCTTCTGGATCGTGATCGCGATTCTTGGAGTATCTATTTTTGGTCAGATATCTAGCGTCGGAAATCGTTATACCGAGATTGGCACATCAGAAGCGCTCGATGCGATCGCCCAATCGAAAGTTGAATCTGCTCTCATCATTGATAGGTCACAGAAGCTGCAATTAATTTTGAAACCTGGGGAGTTGATTAATGGCTCAGGCAAAGTCGAATCGTCTTATGTAGCCCGCCAAGAGCCAACTATTGTGGATTCCTTGACAGGAAATCCGCCTCCAAAAGGCTGGAATGTTAACGTTGCAAAGCAATCGCTCTTTATCTCTTTCTTATTTTCAATCTTTCCAATTCTTTTAATTGGATTCTTATTCTTCTTCTTGATGAGCAACGCCCAAGGTGGCAATAAAGTATTTTCCTTTGGAAAATCAAGAGCGAAACTGCAAGATGTTGATGTTCCACAAAATACCTTTGCAGATGTTGCCGGCGCTGATGAAGCGATTGCAGAGCTGGAAGAGATCAAGGATTTTCTGGCAAATCCGTCTAAGTACGCTTTACTTGGCGCCAAGATTCCAAAGGGAGTCCTCTTATATGGCCCTCCCGGAACGGGCAAGACTTTGTTAGCGCGCGCCGTTGCTGGTGAAGCGAAAGTTCCTTTTTATTCCATCTCTGGATCAGATTTCGTCGAAATGTTTGTCGGTGTAGGTGCTGCTCGAGTACGTGATTTATTTGCTCAGGCGAAGTCGAATGCACCAGCGATTGTTTTCGTAGATGAAATAGATGCCGTTGGTCGCCAGCGTGGCGCAGGTATGGGTGGTGGACACGACGAACGTGAACAGACGCTCAATCAGTTACTAGTTGAGATGGATGGTTTTGAATCTGCTGGACAAGTAATACTTATTGCAGCAACCAACCGTCCAGATGTTTTGGATCCGGCTTTATTGCGCCCGGGTAGATTTGATCGCCAGATCGCCGTCGATCGCCCAGATCTAAAGGGACGAGAAGAAATTCTTAAAGTTCATGCGAAGACTAAGCCGCTATCGGATGAGGTTGAACTATTAACTTATGCCCGTCGCACACCAGGATTTACCGGTGCTGATCTTGCCAATGTTTTAAATGAAGCAGCGCTATTAGCGGCTCGGGAAGAGAAGAAGGTCATCTCTAACTCGCAAATTGATGAAGCGATTGATCGAGTTATGGCTGGGCCACAACGTAAATCTCGGATTATGTCTGATGATGAACGTCGCGTAACCGCGTATCACGAAGCCGGTCACGCGCTAGTTGCGCATGCGCTTCCGCATACAGATCCAGTACATAAAGTAACGATCATGCCGCGTGGTCGCGCACTTGGTTACACAATGGTTCTGCCAGATGAAGATAAGTATTCAACAACTCGTAATCAATTATTAGATCAATTGGCATATTCACTTGGTGGCCGCGCTGCGGAAGAACTTATCTTCCACGATCCATCAACGGGTGCTTCAAATGACATTGAAAAAGCAACAGCGCTTGCCCGTGCAATGGTTACGCAATATGGAATGACTGAAGCGATCGGCGCCATCAAGTTAGGTTCTGATGCATCCCAGCCATTTATGGGACGCGATTATGGCCATCAACGTGATTACTCAGAAAGCGTTGCAGCGAAAGTCGATTTCGAGATCCGTAATTTAATTGAGACCGCACATCAAGAAGCATTTGATATTTTGGTGGAAAACCGCGGAATTTTAGATGCCATGGTTCTGCAGTTACTTGAGAAAGAGACACTCAATAAAGAGGAGATTTCCGCCGTATTTGCCAAGGTAAGTTCTTGGCCGCGCCGTCCAGCATGGACTGGCTCATCCACACGCACCCCTTCACAACAACCACCGGTTGCAGTACCTGAGCGGTTGATTGTTCAACCAGCTGCAGATAAAAAATCTTCACGCGTTAAGAAGAGTGCAAATAAGGAAACGACTAAAGAGTGAGTGATGTAAGCGCTGTTTCAATGGGGCCTGATGCCGGTCGTGCACTGCATCCATATGATGAAGCGCGTGCGACCGCTGCGGTTCGCGAACTTCTAATTGCTTTAGGTGAAGATCCTGACCGCGAAGGCTTAAAAGAAACTCCAGCGCGCGTTGCTAGAGCATTTAAAGAGAATTTTGAAGGACTATGGAAATCTCCAGAGGAAGTTTTGACAACAACATTTGATATTGGCCACGAAGAGTTGGTAATCATTCGTGATATTGAAGTCTTCTCGCATTGCGAACATCATCTAACTCCCTTTCATGGAGTCGCTCACGTGGGCTATATCCCACGAGGAAAGATCACCGGTTTATCTAAAGTTGCGCGCTTAGTCGATCTCTTTGCGCGTCGCCCACAAGTGCAAGAGCGTTTAACCACTCAGATCGCTGATGCAATGGTGAAAATTCTTGATCCGATGGGCGTAATTGTGATTATTGATTGTGAGCATTTATGTATGTCAATGAGAGGCGTTCGAAAGTCTCAGGCGCGCACAACTACCAGCGCCGTTCGAGGTGTTTTACGTGATCCCGCAACACGTGCAGAAGCAATCAGTTTAATTACTAAAAGCTAATTAATTTAGGTACTGCAATGAAGATTATGGGCATTTTAAATGTAACGCCTGATTCATTTGCCGATGGAGGCAGGCACGACACATACGAGAAAGCGGTTGCTCGTGGCCTAGAAATGATCTCCGAGGGCGTAGACATTATTGATATTGGAGGCGAGTCCACCCGACCAGGTGCGGCACGAGTATCTGCGGCTGAAGAACAAGCTCGCGTTATTCCTGTTATTGAAAAATTAGCGCAGACCGGGGTTCCAATAAGTATCGACACCATGCGAGCAGAGACAGCAGAGTTAGCTATTACCGCTGGTGCCAGCGTTGTTAATGATGTGAGCGGTGGATTAGCTGATGATTTAATGTTTGAAACAGTGGCAGAAATGGGTTGTCCTTATATCTTGATGCATTGGCGGGGCCACTCCAAAGATATGGATGCCAGGGCGACTTATCGCGATGTAGTGGCAGAAGTAATTGCTGAGTTAACGATTCAGATAGATGCAGCGCTTAAAAGTGGAATTGCAAAGAGTAATTTGATTATCGACCCAGGTTTAGGCTTTGCCAAAGATGCTGCACAGAATTGGGAGATTTTAAATCGCATTGAAGAAATTACCGATTTAGGTTTTCCTGTTTTAATCGGTGGGTCACGTAAGCGCTTCCTTGGTGGTGAAACCCCTGATGAGCGCGAAAAAGCGACTATTGAACTGACCAAGTCTCTGCTTGCCAAAAAGATTTGGGGGGTTAGAGTTCATAGCGTGAGTCCACATAAGAATTTGGTATTGGCCAATGGCTGATCTAATCGAGATTAAAGCGATTCATTCATATGGCTACCACGGAGTCCTTGAGGCAGAGAAAATTGCGGGACAAGATTTTTATGTAGATGTCTCACTCGAACTTGATTTAACTCGTGCCAGCGTTACCGATGACGTATCTGACACAATTAACTATGCAGCAATCACTGATTTGGTAATTGAAGAAGTAACCGGTGATCGAGTAGCGCTAATCGAGAAATTGGCAGGGCGAATTGCGGATCGAATCAAAGACACTTATCCGCAGATCGCCTCAGTTGCAGTTACCGTTCATAAGCCACAAGCGCCGGTGAACGCTAAAGTAAAAGATATATCGGTAACAATTAATCGATGAAGGCGGTAATCGCACTCGGCGCTAATATCGGAAACCCGAGAGAACAAATGGATTTAGCGGTAGCAATGTTGCGCGAAGCCACTGACTTTAAATTGGTTTCAAATTACTACTCGACTAAACCGGTCAGCGATATACCCCAACCAGATTACTTAAATGCAGTTTGTATCGTGGAAAGTGATTTACCGGCGCTAGATTTATTGGCGCTCCTGCAAGGTATTGAGAAGACTCTTGGAAGAGAGCGAAACGAAAGATGGGGACCGCGCACCATAGATTTAGATCTCATCCAATATGGATCTTTACTTAGTTCAGCAGATGAGTTGCAACTTCCTCATCCACACGCGCATGAGCGTCGCTTTGTAATTGAACCTTGGCATGCGATAGAACCGGATGCGATCTTGCTGACTTACGGCAAAATATCCGAGATTTTGGCGCAATTGCCGTAAGGCTCTAAACTTCTCACTATCACCGCCCGGTACCTGAAAGGACTGGAGCCCGATATGAAGATCGTTAACAGCGTCGCTGAACTCGATGACGGCTGCACTTTTGTTCCGACTATGGGCGCTCTGCACGCGGGCCACGCTTCGCTCTTTACGGCAGCAAGATCACAAAGTGATTTTGTGGTTGCCAGTATCTTTGTCAATCCGCTTCAGTTTGAGAACTCTAAAGATTTAGAGCTATATCCCCGCACCCCTGAGCGGGATATTGAAATCGCGAGAGATTCCGGTGCCACTCACCTTTGGCTGCCACAACAGAGTGAGATCTATCCCGATAACTTTACAAAGAGATTTGCCGGGCCGATAGGGGAAATCTTTGAAGGATCACATCGAGTAGGACACTTTGATGGAGTCGTAACAGTAGTCTCTCGTCTCTTTGATTTGCTTAGACCAACCAAAGCAATCTTTGGCGAAAAAGATTTTCAGCAGCTTTTTTTGATCAGAAAGTTAGCGAAGTCAAGTTATAAGGATCTGGAGATAATTGCTGCGCCTACTGTTCGAGAGAGCGATGGGCTGGCGCTCTCTTCAAGAAATATCAGGCTGAATAAGACTGATCGTGAAGCTGCAACGGTAATTTTTAAAGCTTTAGTTGCGGCAAAAAATAGTCAGACTTTGGAAGAAGCGCGACGGGTGATTTTTGAGATTTCATCACAGGAGCCGCTATTCAAATTGGATTATGCCGAAATTATTAATGAAGGCAACTTCGCAATTGCCACCCAATCGACCTTAAAGCAGCGTGCGATCATCGCGGGTTGGCTAAATGGGGTACGTTTGATCGACAATATGGAGATGAACCTGTCTAGTGAAACTCCCGGTGCGCGATGAAGTTACTTGCACCTGAACCTGGATGGACAGCCACAGCTGATGTAATTGTTGTCGGCTCTGGGATTGCTGGACTGGCAACCGCTCTGCAGGCGCGCACTTTCGGTTTATCAGTATTGATCGTTACAAAATCTAAAGTTGATGAAGGTTCTACTAAGTGGGCGCAAGGTGGAATAGCTGCAGCGCTCGGACCCGGTGATACTCCAGATCAACATTTAAAAGATACTTTGGTGGCTGGTGCCGACCTCTGCGATGTGGAAGCGGTACGAGTATTAGTAACTGAAGGACCGGCTGCAGTTCGTAAATTGATCGAACGCGGCGCTATCTTCGACACGGAAGATTCCGGAGAAATTTCACTAACCCGTGAAGGTGGACATTTACGAAATCGAATTCTGCACGCTGGCGGAGATGCAACAGGTGCAGAAGTTTCGCGAGCATTGTTAGCCGCTGTGCATGATGATCCAGAGATTGAAGTCGTTGAAGATGCACTGGTTTTAGATGCGCTAAAGGATTCTAGCGGCGCAGTTTGCGGGGTAACACTTCACGTTATTGGCGCAGGAAGTCGCGATGGCGTTGGTCGCGCGCTAGGCAAAGCAGTTGTGTTGGCTACTGGTGGGCTGGGCCAAGTCTTTGCACAAACCACCAACCCTTCTGTTTCTACTGGAGATGGTGTTGCATTAGCGCTACGCGCCGGGGCTAAAGTTGCTGACGTTGAATTTATTCAATTTCATCCCACCGTTTTATGGTTGGGAGATAACACGCAGGGCCAACAGCCACTGATAAGTGAAGCGGTGCGTGGAGAAGGCGCTTATTTATTAGACGATAAAGGCGAGAGATTTATGTTGACTGAACATAAGTTAGCTGAACTCGCTCCACGCGATGTGGTTGCGATTGCATCAATGCGCCGTATGAATAAAAGTGGAGCGCACCACGTCTGGTTGGATGTACGCCACTTAGCTGGTTTTGAAAACCGCTTTCCAACTATCTACGCATCTTGTATTTCTCACGGAATCAATCCAAGTAAGGATTTGATACCTGTTGCACCTGCGTCTCACTATGCCTCAGGTGGCGTGCGCGTTGATCTAAATGGCCGCACCAGCGTTAACGGCCTTTATGCCTGTGGTGAAACTGCTTGCTCAGGTGTACACGGAGCAAATCGCTTAGCCTCCAATTCACTTCTTGAGGGGCTGGTATTTAGCGCGCGTATCGCAGCTGATATTGCGGCAAACTTGACCGAGCGCACAGCACCCGTTGCCGATGAATCGAAGGCGATTCTCTTAGATCCCGCGACGCGACGTGAGTTGCAGTTGAGTATGAGCCGTGGCGCAGGTGTTTTACGTTCATCAGATTCGTTGTTGCAGACCAGCGCAGATTTAACTCGTATTCAAGATCGCAAGAGCGCTAACCCTTGTGTTGAAGCGTGGGAGACAACAAACCTGTTTCAACTCGCGGAAGCAATTTTAAAAGCGGCTTTGATTCGCCAAGAGACACGTGGATCTCACTGGCGTGAGGATTTTCCAGAGACCGAAAGCAACTGGCGCAAACGGATTGTTCAAGAGTTAGATGCAGCAGGAAACTGGAATACCAGTTATCAAGAAGTGGGTGCGAAGTGACTGAACAAGAGTTGATAAAAGCGGCGCTGGCCGAGGATTTAGCCGGGGGAGTTGATATAACTTCGCAGGCAACAATTTCGGCAGATGCGACCGCGACTGCCGACTTCACCTCTCGAATGGATGGAGTACTCGCAGGAATAAATGTGGCCCACGCAGTTCTTGCCGAAGTTGGACTTAACGATGTCACTCTTGCCAAGAAAGATGGCGATCGCGTAAAGGCAGGAGATGTTCTGCTGACTGTGCGAGGAAATACCCGCGCGATATTGTTAGCCGAGCGTACCGCGCTCAACTTTTTTGGACATTTAAGTGGAATTGCAACGTTAACTAGCAAATGGGTGGCAGAAGTTGCAGGCACCAAGTGCCAGGTTCGGGATACTCGAAAAACAACGCCTGGTATGCGAAATATTGAAAAGTACGCAGTCCGTATGGGTGGCGGAACCAATCACCGTCTTAATCTAAGCGATGCTGCGCTGATAAAAGATAACCACATAGCTGCCGCGGGTGGAGTTGTTCCAGCCTTTTCACAAGTCCGAGCGGCCTACCCAGAAACTGAAATTGAGATAGAAGTAGATACCTTGGAACAACTTAAAGAGGTATTAACTCAGAAACCTGATCTTGTTCTCTTAGACAATATGTCGCCAGAACAATGCGCACAAGCGGTTGTACTGGTTAACGGTATTTGTAAATTAGAAGCATCAGGTGGAATATCAATCGCTAATGCGCGGGCATATGCGCAATCTGGGGTTGATTACATAGCAATTGGCGCGCTGACCCACTCTGCACCGGTTTTTGATATTGGTCTAGATCTGAGAGCGGAGTAGTTATGTTGTTAACAGTCGATGTCGGAAATACGAATACCGTTTTAGGTATTTTTGAAGGAGATGAGTTGATTCGCTCTTGGCGAGTGAAGACTGATCCGCGAACAACCTCGGATGAATTGTGGCTGCAATACAACGCCTTGGTTTCCGGGTATGAAATCACCGGTCTTTCTATCTGTTCTACCGTTCCCGCAACTCTGCGCGAGATACGTACAATGATTACAAATTACTTCTCGAAGATTCCGACAACAATTGTGGAACCAGGGATTAAAACGGGAGTTCCACTTTTAGTTGATAACCCGAAGGAAATTGGCGCAGATCGCATCGTAAATACCTTGGCTGCGCATACTCTCTATGGAGGACCTGCAATCGTTGTTGATTTCGGAACCTCCACAAATCTCGATGTCATTTCGCCTAAGGGAGAGTTCTTAGGAGGCGCACTTGCACCTGGTATTGAAATATCAGTAGATGCCTTAGCCGCACGTGCTGCGCAATTACGTAAAGTTGAGTTGATTCGTCCGAAGAGCGTTATTGGAAAGAACACTGTTGAAGCTCTTCAATCCGGAACCATCTTCGGCTTTGCCGGACAAGTAGATGGACTGGTAGATCGCATCACTGCTGAATTGGCGCAGAGTTATGAAGGAGCCCCAACAGTTATTGCAACGGGTGGGCTTGCACCGCTAATTATTGGAGTTGCGGAAACAATTGATGAGCACGAGCCTGACCTCACCTTGATTGGGTTGCGCCTTATCCACGAGCGAAATATCTAATAGGTAGACTCTCGCCATTATGAGTCAAGAACAAACACCCGCGGTTCCGGGAGAAGATGATCTGCCGGAGCAATTACGTATCCGTCGCGAAAAGCGCGCTGGGCTAATTGAGCGTGGGGTTGAGCCATATCCGGTCTCTGTTTTACGTACCGCATCACTTGCTGATATTCGTGCCAAGTATGCAACTCTTGAAACGGATTCGACAACCGGCGACATTCAAAGCCTTACTGGTCGAGTTATCTTTAAACGCGATACCGGGAAACTCTGTTTTGCTACTTTGCGCGAAGGCGATGGCACCGAGCTTCAGGCGATGCTTTCCTTAGACAAAGTTGGCCAAGAGGTATTAGATTCTTGGAAGAGCGATATAGATCTCGGCGATATTGTCAGCGTGACTGGAGAAATCATTACTTCAAAGCGCGGTGAGCTTTCTATCTTAGCCAGCAGTTATTCGATTGCTGCTAAATCACTTCGCCCTCTGCCAAATGATCACAAGCCAATGTCAGAAGAAACACGTGTGCGCATGCGTTACGTGGATTTGATTGTTCGTGATGAAGCGCGCAGCAATGCACGTTTGCGCCCAGCGGTGATGCGTTCCTTACGCGAAACTTTTCATCAGCAGAACTTCGTAGAAGTTGAAACTCCGATGCTGCAGGTAATGCACGGTGGAGCCGCAGCCCGTCCATTCAAATCTTTTAGCAATGCCTACGATATGGATCTTTTCCTGCGCATTGCACCTGAACTTTTCTTAAAGAGATGTGTGGTCGGCGGTATTGAAAGAGTATTCGAGATAAATCGAAACTTCCGCAACGAAGGCGCAGACTCATCACACTCTCCTGAATTTGCAATGATCGAGTGTTATCAGGCATACGGTGACTGGCGCTCTATCGCTGATTTAACTCGCGCTCTGGTTCAGAACGCGGCAATGGCAATTTCTGGTTCGCATGTGGTCACTCACCACGATGGACGACAAGCAGATCTCGGCGGAAAGTGGCGCGAGATTTCACTTTACGACGCAATTACCGAAGGCGTTGGCGAGAGCGTGACTGCGCTGACCCCGCTGGAAGATTTAATGAAGATTGCCACCAAGTTAGGGATGAAGATTGATCCTAAGTGGATTACCGGAAAGCTTGCGGAAGAAATTTTTGAGCACGTAGCAAAAGATCAGTTAATTGCTCCAACTTTTGTAATGGGATTCCCAATTGATACCTCGCCATTGGTTCGCGCTCATCGCGAGCTACCGGGCGTTGCCGAAAAGTGGGATCTCTACGTTGATGGCTTCGAACTTGCCACGGGATATTCCGAACTCATCGATCCCGTGGTTCAGCGCGAGCGTTTAATTGAACAAGCAACTCTCGGCGCCAAAGGTGATTTAGAGGCCATGCAAGTAGATGAAGATTTCTTGCGTGCGATGGAATTTGCAATGCCACCAACTGGCGGAATGGGAATGGGCGTTGATCGTTTATTGATGGCGCTAACCGGATTAGGCATTCGGGAAACAATTTTATTTCCACTGGTAAAACCTGAAGTCGAATAGCCATGATTGTTATTCGCCCAGCACGCACCAGCGACGTTAAGACCATCCGACAACTTGTAGATTCATATGCCGCACCTGGAAAGATGCTTTCCAAAGAGACTGTCACACTTTATGAAAGCGTTCAAGAGTTCACTGTTGCTGAAGTTGATGGCAAAGTAGTCGGTTGCGGCGCGCTTCATATTTTGTGGGATGACTTAGCGGAAGTGCGCACCGTTGCAGTTCAGAAAAGTTTTCACAAGCAAGGCATCGGCCATCAGATCCTCGAAAGAATTATTGAACGCGCCCGCGAAGTAGGGGTAGAAAGAATTTTCTGTTTAACTTTTCAAACATCTTTCTTTGGTCGGCATGGCTTTAAAGAGATCACCGGTACCCCAGTAGCGCCCGATGTTTATCAACAACTTTTGCGCTCTTACGACGCAGGTGTTGCCGAATTCCTAGATCTAGATGCGGCCAAGCCCAATACCTTGGGCAATACCCGCATGCTCTTAACCCTTTAGCCCAGCCTAGAAACGCTACTTATAGCCCCTTCAGGGAATATCAGACCCAGATCTGGGGTTCTACTGAGCACAAGCAATCCACCTCGCGTCTTCCCTGCGTTGGGTTATAGGCTTGGCTAGCACCGCATAATTACCACCTTTAAAGGAGTCTGCCGATGTTTGAGCGCTTTACCGATCGAGCCCGACGCGTTGTTGTCCTGGCTCAAGAAGAAGCACGCATGCTCAATCACAACTACATCGGCACTGAACATATCCTCCTTGGCTTGATCCACGAAGGTGAAGGCGTCGCTGCTAAAGGCCTTGAAGCTCTCGGTATTTCACTAGAAGGTGTGCGCGCCCAGGTTGAAGAAATTATCGGCCAAGGTCAGCAAGCACCAAGCGGACATATCCCATTTACACCTCGCGCGAAGAAGGTCTTGGAACTCTCGCTCCGCGAAGCGTTGCAATTGGGCCACAATTACATTGGCACAGAACATATTTTGCTTGGTTTGATTCGCGAAGGTGAAGGCGTTGCCGCCCAGGTACTTGTAAAACTCGGCGCAGATTTAAATCGCGTTCGTCAACAAGTAATTCAACTTTTATCTGGTTACCAAGGAAAAGAAGCAGCAACATCCGGCGGACCAGCAGAAGGCACACCATCTACGTCGCTTGTCTTAGATCAATTTGGTCGCAACCTCACCCAAGCAGCGCGTGAAGGAAAACTCGATCCCGTGATTGGTCGCGAGACTGAAATTGAACGTGTGATGCAAGTACTGTCTCGTCGCACAAAAAATAACCCGGTATTGATTGGCGAGCCAGGCGTGGGTAAAACTGCAGTTGTTGAAGGACTGGCACAAGCAATTTTCAAGAACGATGTCCCAGAAACTCTAAAGGATAAGCAGCTGTATTCACTCGATTTGGGCGCACTTGTTGCGGGAAGTCGTTACCGTGGTGATTTTGAAGAGCGCCTCAAGAAAGTCTTGAAAGAGATTAAAACTCGCGGCGACATTATCTTATTTATCGATGAAATTCACACACTTGTTGGTGCAGGCGCTGCCGAAGGTGCAATTGATGCAGCGAGCATTCTCAAGCCGATGTTGGCACGTGGCGAACTTCAGACAATTGGCGCAACAACCCTTGATGAGTATCGCAAGCATGTTGAAAAAGATGCGGCACTGGAACGACGCTTCCAACCAATTCAAGTTAAAGAGCCATCAGTTGCTCACACTATTGAAATTCTCAAGGGACTTCGCGATCGTTACGAAACCCATCACCGCGTCTCCATCACAGATGGCGCACTTGCCGCCGCTGCCAATATGGCCGACCGTTATGTTTCAGATCGTTTCTTGCCAGATAAGGCGATCGACCTTATCGATGAAGCAGGTTCACGTCTTCGCATTAAGCGTATGACTGCACCGGCTGAACTCCGCGAATTCGATGAGAAGATTGCTGAAGCTCGCAAGGCGAAAGAATCAGCGATCGATGGTCAAGATTTCGAAGGCGCTGCCGCATTTCGCGATAAAGAGAAGACGCTTATCGCAGAGAAAGTCGACGCAGAGAAGAATTGGAAAGCTACAGATCTCGATAAGGTAACTGAAGTAGATGAAGAGCTCATCGCTCAGGTTCTTTCTGCCTCAACTGGTATTCCAATCTTCAAGTTAACTGAAGAAGAAACCGCTCGTCTGCTCCGTATGGAAGATGAACTACACCGCCGCGTTATTGGCCAGGATCAAGCGATCAAAGCTCTCTCACAGGCGATCCGTCGTACTCGTGCAGGGTTAAAGGATCCAAAGCGCCCAGGTGGTTCATTTATCTTCGCCGGCCCGTCTGGCGTTGGAAAGACCGAACTCTCTCGTACTCTCGCCTCATTCTTATTTGGTGATGAGACAGCGCTTATCCAATTGGATATGTCTGAATATTCAGAGCGCCACACAGCCTCTCGTTTATTCGGTGCACCTCCAGGATATGTTGGCTACGACGAAGGTGGACAGCTAACCGAGAAGGTGCGCCGTCGCCCGTTCTCAGTTGTCTTATTCGATGAAATCGAAAAAGCGCACCCAGATATCTTTAACTCACTTCTTCAGGTACTTGAAGATGGTCGCCTTACAGATGCACAAGGCCGCACCGTTGACTTCAAGAACACTGTAATCATTATGACAACGAACCTCGGTACTCGCGATATTTCAAAGAGCCTTGGTCTTGGCTTTGCCAATATCGATGATGATCTAACGAATTACGATCGTATGAAAGGAAAGGTGCAAGACGAACTTAAGAACCACTTCCGTCCTGAATTCCTTAACCGCATCGATGATGTAATCGTCTTCCACCAGTTGACGAAAGATCAGATTATTCAAATTGTTGATTTGATGATCGCCAGCTTGGATGAACGCTTAAAGGCGAAAGATATGGGAATCGAACTTACCCAGGCTGCTAAAGATTTATTGGCTGCTCGTGGTTACGATCCACTTCTTGGCGCTCGACCATTGCGTCGCGTTATTCAACGTGAAATCGAAGATTCACTTTCAGAGCGAATTCTCTTTGGTGAGCTAAAGGCTGGCGAGATCATCGTTGTAGATGTTGAAGGTGAGGCTGCAGAAGCTAAATTCACATTTACTGGCGCAGCTAAGGCAACCACACCGGATTCTCCGGAAGATTTGGCCGCCGCAACTAATTAAAAATTAGCTGGCTTTCTTAACGGACTTGCCTGTCAAGCTGCGCACTTTTCTGCGGATCTGTTTTTTAGCCTGGGCTTTCTGGGAGCGCCGCGCAGCAGCGCGCTTTTCAGCAAGTATCCGAGCTGGAATCGGCACTTCAGGAATTTCAATATCTTCGATATCCTTGCGGTTATCTTATCTTAAACACCAAGTGCTAATCAGTGCTTTCCGCGCATCTAGAGAGTGAATTATTGGGGTGATCTCTTAAGGAATCTTCTTACCGGGATTAAGAATTGAATTTGGATCGAAGACCTTCTTCACTGCGCGCTGCAGCTCAATAACCTTCGCTGAGGTTTCGTTGGCAACAAATTGGGCTTTGATCGACCCGATTCCGTGTTCGCCACTGGCTGAGCCACCCAGCGATTGTGCTATCTCCACAATCTCGTTAAAGGTCTTCTGCGCACGTTCTGTCGCCGCGGCATCTCCGTGATCATGAACAATTGTTGGGTGCATATTTCCATCACCTGCATGTCCGAAGATTCCAATTGCTAAATTAGCGCGCTTACTTAACGCCTCAACCTTTTCTACAAATTCAGCGATCTTTGTAATCGGAAGTGCGACATCATCGAGCAAGGTGGCACCCATTCTTTCAAGTGCGGGATATGCCATCTTACGAACCCGGATTAAATCTGCGGCATCGTTTGGATCATCTGAGTAAACGCCATCAATCAGGTCAAAGCTTTTACAGGTTTCTAGCGCTACTTCACAGAGCGAATGATTTTCATCGAGCTGCATCAATAAAACTGCACCTGCGACTTCAAAACCAAGTGGGTGCCAAGCTTCAACGGCCCTGAGAGTTGTCTGATCAACAATTTCTAACATTGATGGTCGGTATTGCAGCAAGGCAGTTGCCGCGGCCGCGGCACTCTTTATAGTAGGAAAAGTAGCAATTAAAGTGGCAGGTGGCGCCGGGCGAGTTACTAGATTTAAAGTTAATTCAGTTATGATTCCCAGAGTTCCTTCAGAGCCGATAAATAAGTGTAAAAAGTCGTATGTAGTAACAGATTTTTTAGTTGCCTTACCTAATTCAATGATTTCGCCACTAGCCAGCACAACTTGCATCGCACGCACATGTGCTGAAGTAACTCCATATTTCACGCAGCACATCCCACCAGCGTTAGTCGCGGCGTTACCACCAAGTGAAGACCAATCACGGCTGGCCGGATCTGGCAGGTAAGCCAAACCCAGCTCTTTCGCAGCGTTATCTAAATCAATATTGATAACCCCTGCCTGCACGCGGGCGATCTGATTTGCAGCATCTATTTCAATTATCTGGCTCATCTTCTCGAGTGAGATAACGAGCGAGTCAGCGGTTGCATTGGCACCGCCAGATAGCCCACTTCCGGCTCCACGTGTAACGACCGAGATTTTTTCTTTGTTGGCGTATTTCAGCGCAATCGAAATCTCTTCCGCTCTGCGGGCGAGTAATACGGCAAATGGCGGAGCGCTTACTGCAAATGGTGCTTGATCTCGTGAATAAGAGGCGGTGATATCAGGATCAGAGATCAGCGATGCATCAGGACCGAGCAGCTTAGTTAGTGCAGCGAGATGGCTCATGCGCACAACTTTATCGTCATTTGAATACGAAGTTAATCGCTATTAATTTTTACGCGCTGCAGCGCTTGATCAAGGCGAGATACTTCGACGATCTCCATGCCATCAATCTTTACATCACTGCCGGCTGGCACCAGCGCACGTTTGAAACCTAAGCGATGTGCTTCAGCCAATCGACGTGAGACGCCACTTACCTTGCGAATCTCACCAGCCAAACCGACTTCGCCAATTGCAACCAAATCTGCAGGTAGCGCTAAAGCTTTTGCAGCAGATGCAACAGCGAGAGCTAGCGCAAGATCTGCTGCAGGCTCTGACATCTTCATTCCACCAACTGTTGCGGCATAAACATCGCGGCCACCAACGCGAACATTGGCGCGAAGTTCAAGTACTGCCAGAGTCATTGATGTGCGCGCAGAATCCAGTCCGCTGGTAACGCGCCGTGCATTTCCAAAGTCATTTTCGCGACCTTGGCTAACCAGAGCTTGAATTTCTGCAAGTAATGGACGGCGGCCTTCAAGTGTCACTGTCACGCAAGTACCCGGAACAGGTTCGGCATGGCGTGAAGTAAAAAGCCCGGTTGGATCAAGCACACTTTCGATTCCGGTATCACTTAAATCAAAGCAACCGACTTCATCGGATGCGCCAAAACGATTCTTAATTGCACGGATCAAGCGAAGTCGTGAGTGACGTTCACCTTCAAATTGCAGAACCACATCAACGATATGTTCCAGCAATCGCGGACCGGCGATTGATCCATCTTTTGTCACGTGTCCAACAAGAAGCAAAGTGATATCGCGATCTTTACAGATACGAATAAGCGCACCTGCGACTTCGCGGACCTGAGTAACGCCTCCTGGTGAGCCATCGGCGGCGGCAGAACCAATAGTCTGCACGCTATCGATAATTAAGAGTTCGGGCTTAACCGAATCAATATGTGCGATAACCGCACCAAGATCGGTTTCAGATGCTAAAAATAATTTGGGATCAACAGCGTTTATGCGTTCTGCGCGCAAACGAACTTGCGATGCGGATTCTTCACCGCTGATATAGAGCGCGGGGATTCCTTTAGCAGCTGTTTGTGCAGCAACGGATAAGAGCAGAGTCGATTTACCAACGCCAGGTTCTCCGGCGAGCAAGATTGCGGCACCTGGTACTAAGCCACCACCGAGTACGCGATCTAATTCAGATACTCCTGTTGCACGGGCACGGGCAGATGAGAGATCGACATCGCCGATAGGCGTTGCAGCGTGGGTAACTTTTCCAGCGACGAGTGAGAGTTTCTTAGGTGCTGCAAGCTCTTCAACGCTGCCCCAGGCTTGGCATTCACCGCATCGACCAACCCATTTTTGGGAGCCCCAACCGCATTCCGAACAACGGAAAGGGTCCTTCTCAACTTTGGCCATATGTAAACTCTAGAGGGTAGGGCTGACTACTTCCCAGCGGCAACGGATGCTGGGTGTTGAATAACAAATAACGGTAGTGAGCGCGCTTTCGCATCGTTAATTCCCTTTACCCGCTTATCGCAATGTTCGGCGAGTACGGCATATGCCGCCTCTCCCATTAACGCTTGCAATTCGGTGCGGTTTGAAATGTAAACAGGTTCGCTTCCGACGTGTGCATCCGTGTTGCTTGTGCAGTACCAATCGAAATCATCTCCGCCATCGCCCCAAGCAAGGCGTTCGTATTCGCCGATTACTGTTACCGAATATTCGCGCTCGCCGACTTCGCGAGTTTCAAAACTGCGGCGCAGCGGTAATTGCCAGCAAACATCGGGTTTGGTGTCAACAAAGTGACGGTTCTCTTTCTGCGCCAAATGGTGGAGTACACAACCAAATGAACCGGTAAATCCGGGAGCCTCGTAACCTTTGCGATTTAAGAAGATACAACCATCATCAACAGTGCGAGTCTTTCGCTCTCTATCTTCATCTAAATCTGAAATGCGTAATTGCCCATTTGGTTTCTTGGGACGAGCTTGATCATAGAATTGCCACATCTCATGTGTTAAATCTGCGGCTGCTTTACGAACGCGTTCTTCATCATCTTCATCTGAATACATCGCACCTTCTGTGCAGCAGCCTGCATTTGGTCGATTTTCAAATACGCCTTTACAGCCATCGCCGTAAATACAGGTCCAATAAGAAGTCAGCCAAGTTAGGTCACATTTAAAGATTTCTTCAGGATCGTTGGGGTCTGTGAATTCCACCCAATCGCGCGCGAAACCTGGCTTAATTTCTGACATAGGTGGAGAGCCTACGCGTACTCTTTCGCTATGGCTAATTTAGAAAAACAGGTCGCCGTTATAGGTGCCGGAGTAATGGGCGAAGCCCTTATCTCGGCACTTATTACATACGGTATTTCACCAAGTGCGATTACTATCTCTGAAAAGCGTGAAGAGCGAGCTCTTGAGTTAGTTGATCGATATAAAGTAACAAAGGCCACATTGAGTGACAACATTGCTAAGTGCGACATAATTCTTTTGGTAGTAAAACCACAGGACATGGCAGCGGTACTTCAGGAGTTAAAGTCAGATATTCGCCCGGGATGCTTGGTCATATCTTTTGTCGCAGGTAAGCAGATTCGCGGTATCGCTGATCTAATCGGCACTAGCGCAAACCCTGTCATCCGAGTTATGCCAAATACCCCGACTTTAGTCGGTGCGGGAATGGCGGCAATTTCTTGTTGCAAGTTGGTAACGGCGGAACAACGCGAATTTGCCCTCGGTTTCTTGAGCGCCGTTGGAAAAGTAATCGAAGTCGATGAAACTCTCCAAGATGCAGTGACTGCAACTAGTGGTTCTGGCCCCGCTTATTTCTTTAGGTTTGTCGAAGCCATGGTCGAAGGGGCTGTTGCACTCGGTCTTTCGCAAGAGGATGCAACCACGCTAACTATTCAAACAATTATTGGCGCTGCGAAATTGCTCGATCAATCAGGTGATACCCCAACGACTTTACGAGAGAAAGTAACGAGCCCCAACGGAACAACTTTTGCTGCACTCAATTCCTTTAATGACTCAAATATCTCTGGTGTAGTAGCCAAAGCAATGAAGGCCGCTCGTGACCGTTCGCAAGAACTTGCTTAAAAAAATTGTAGTGATCGCCACCGCTTTAGCGGTTGCGCTAGCGCCAGCTGCAGAATCTGCACCGAAGAACGTTGCGCTAAAGCAAATTACGCTGATAACAAATGATATTGCCGCTGAAGGTATGGTCGTAACCAGTAAAGCAATTGTTATTTACTCCAATGTTGTAGGAAACAGTGCGGATATACAGCTCCGGGCTATTGATTTCACTGGCGCTCAAATCTGGTCTAAAACGATTGATTCAGGAAGAGATGAGGTAGCGACAGCAATCAGCGTTGATCCGCAAGGGTCAATTTGGTTGGGCGGCAATAGCGCACCAGCTGTGGCTTCCGAGAGCGATACCGCTGTAATCGGTGCCCTTGATCCCGATTCTGTAACAGTTGAGAACCCAGCGCAGTTACGAGCCGATATGAAAAATACTTCACTTTGGCAGTTTTCAGAAACTGGTGATTTGTTAGAACAGATTGACTCAAAAGCGACCCAACCTTCTTTAGTAGAAGCAATCTCTGCTAGCGCAACGGGAGTCTCAGTCTTACTATCGCGAGACACCGGTCAATCATTAGCGCTAGTAAAAGCTGGAGTCTTTGAAAAAGAGGTAAAAATAGGAAGTGCGAAAAGTAAATTTAACATAATCTTTCGCACTGCCGGTGGCTCATCTTCGTTATTTGGCTCAAGCAGTGAAACTTTAGGCGGAAAGAGATTGGCAGGCAGAGTAGATGGGATCTTGCTTAAAGTTTCCAAGAGTGGTGCGATTTCGAAGGTAGTCCGCAGCTCTGCAACAGGTGCAACACGCGATTGGCAGAGCGCGACTGCATCTAACTTTTTAACCGGATTCGTAAGAAGTGGTAGAAAGATTGAAACAGCTATAACTAAGTTCAATTCCACTTTTGCGCCAACTTGGACAATTCGCTATCCATCTACCGGCAAGAGTTTGGCCGCATCCGGAGTAAAAGGTTCAGTATTTGCGATCTTCGAACCAACCACGGCGCTAAAAGGAGTAAAGGGATGGAAGCCAAGAAAAGGTCAATCTGTCGTACTCGAATTTGATGGTAAGGGAAGAATTATTAACGCATTTTCTGACTTACTTCTTAGCAGCCCTTTATCTGCAGGATTCTCCGCAGAAGGTGGGCTAATTGTTCTAACAACCTCTGGTGCTATTCTGCGAAGCTCTACTCGCTAATTTAAGTAGCGCGCAACAAAAGTAATTTGTTATCGATTCCAGCGACTAGGTAGCGGGTGTTCTTTAAAACTATCCAAGTCGAATCTAAACCATTGGCGCTCTGCTCTTTTGCGACTAGAGAAAGGGCGCTTGTGGAAATATTCAAAGCACAGAGGCGCTCTTCGCAGTTAAAGACGGTGGTCGAGCCGTTAGTGCTCAGGAATTTACTTGGAGTCCCATAACCATTTGTCGCCGCTGTCTTTATCGCTTTCGGAGCAGATAGATATGCCCAGCGAATTCGCTCAGCCTTTGGCAGAGTTAAAGTAGATGAGGTCAGCCAAGTAGCTAAAATTCCGCGCGCACCCTTTTGGAGTTCAACGTCGTAACCAACAACAGCGATGGGGCCACCTGAAGAATCAAGCGTTGTATAGCGCCAAGCATTCGGGCTCAATCCAACCCTCTGGGCAAGACGAATCTCGCCAGAGGTTGCCTCTTTGCGTTGATTGATTGTCAGAATCGAGTCATAAAGCAAGATGGTACTTCTACCATCGAATAAAGCATCTAAATGAAAAGCTACATCGCCAGTGGTCCGATCATCAGTTTGGCGATCGCCATCGACGATCTCATATTTCCAATCTCTGCTTCCTTTAGCCTTTACCGCGCCCAATAAAACCCCTTGTGACTCATCCCGGTAAAAGACCTGCACACCAATAGCGCTAACTGAGCAAGCATTTGCAACACTGACATCGCTAGCGGTCCGGAATCTAATTGGGTCATCATACTTATTTACGGAAGTACCATTGCCATCTACGACTTCAAACTTAAATGTTTTACCATCATAAGTTGCATATCTCAGATCTTTATCAACTGAATCTGCATAGAAGATATGCAAAGTCTGCGCTCTTCTAGATCTGCTAACACAAGCTGATACATCTCCAGAAATTGGATTTCTGGTACGGCCAGCGGACCCACCACGTCCATCCACATTGGATTTAAGCCAAAATCTTCCGTTCCAACGCGCCATTTTAAGTGCACCGTTTTTTGCATCTTGATAAATAACAGCTGGATTTCTATTAAATGATACCGAGGTCAAATTTCTTGCATCTGCATTTGCATCAATTGTGCTTCTGCTCCAACCTGAATTTGGAGTTATTGAATTTGTAGTCACTGGCCCTGAAGTGCCAAGTGAATTAGATGCGGTGACAGTAAAGCTATAGGAGGTGCCATTTTTTAAACCAGAAAAGAGAGCCGGGCTCTTAGTAAAACTCTTTTCTGCCCCAGTTCTGACGTTTTTTACTGTGTAACTCGTGATCTGGGCAGCGCGGGCGTTGGCGGGTGGATCGAATTTAACAATTACACCGGCGTCTGAAATCAGAGCTTCGGCATTTCTAACTACCTGCGGCACTACTACTGCTATGCCGATAGGAGGCTTCGCGCGCAAATCTTGCATCATCGCCAATAGAAGTGGACCTGGGACGTGAAAAACTTCACCCGCAAGCAATCTCGGAGTCATTACAGCATCGCTGCCTGAACTCGCGAAAGTATCTTCATCTAAATGGCTAATTGATGAGCCATCCTCATATTCTTTTGGAGAAAACAGGAGCGGTTTAACTCCACCATTCGCTGCGATTCCTTGTGGGCCAGACCAAACCAACTTTGAGGTCAGCGCTTCTCCAAGTTCAAGTGAAGGCGAGGGAAGATCAGAGAGTCTGCGACCATCTCCAGTTTGAACATATGCATCAAAAGGAGTTGGTTGGTCAATTGATCCGTAGCCAAAGAAATCATCGTAACTATTCGTGGATAAGAATCCCAAACCGTGGGCCATTTCATGCAGAATTACAGATTGCAGATCGTATTCGCTTTTACTTGGACCGGATGCACCACCTTGATACCAGCTAGCTAATGAATTTATTGTAATGAACATTTCGGGGCTATCGCCATCTAAATCTTTACCAGCTAAAGCATTTGCTAGAGCTGATGGATACCAAAGGCTGGGATCTGGGGCTCCAGAGATGGCGGAGAATCCGTGACGG